>DEQC01000023.1:0-2958 GCA_002359055.1 Flavobacteriales bacterium UBA3376
CTCGGGTAACCGGGGCTTTTTTTGTGGATGTTTTTGTTTTGCTTAACTCATCGAAAGTTTCCCATTCCATTTTAATTGTAAATTTATTTATCCGTTTGTAAACGGCTAACAATCTTTTAGTTGATTTTTTTTAATAGCTTTAAAAGAAAATTAACATTTTTAAATATCTCTAAATCGTACCAAAGTGGAATTTATACAAACAAAAAACCGTTCCTTTTGAAACGGTTTTTCTATATAAAATCATTTTTTTTTATTCACTTATTCAACAATCAAAATGAAATAATTTCTCTTGCCTTTTTGAAATAATACATATTGATCGGCCAATAAATCCTGTTCGGACAATTGATAGTCTTCAGATACTTTTTCTTTGTTGACAGAAATTGCATTTGACTTTAGATCTCTCCTCGCTTCACTTTTTGAACTTAAAAAGTTGGATCGCTCAGTCAATGCCTCAACTATATTCAAACCTTCTGCCAATTCCGATTTCGAAATCGTTGCTTGTGGAACACCTTCAAACACCGCCATGAAAGTGTTGGCATCCAATGACCTTAAATCCTCAGCAGTCGATTTTCCAAACAAAACTTCTGAAGCTTTGATCGCATTTTCCAACTCATCTTTTCCATGAACCATAGTCGTCACCTCTTCAGCCAAAACTTTTTGAAGTTGACGCAAATGCGGTGCTTCCTTGTGCTTCGAAATTAATTCGTCAATCTCCTCTTTGCTTAAAAATGTATAGATTTTAATGTATTTCTCAGAATCTTCATCCGGTTGATTCAACCAAAATTGATAGAATTTATAAGGAGAAGTCCTTTCTTTATCCAACCAAACATTTTCTCCTCCTTCACTTTTACCAAACTTATTTCCATCGGATTTGGTTGTCAATGGACAAGTGAAAGCAAAAGCATCACCTCTGTCAATTCTACGAATTAACTCACTTCCAGTGGTGATATTACCCCATTGATCAGATCCACCAAACTGCAGTTTCGCTCCATAAGTTCTATATAAATGTAAAAAATCATAGCCTTGAATCAATTGGTAAGTGAATTCAGTAAATGACATACCAACAGTAGATTCAGCACTCAATCGACTTTTGACAGAATCCTTGGCCATCATATAGTTGACCGTGATGTGTTTCCCGATGTCTCTTGCAAAATCAAGGAAAGTGAAATCTTTCATCCAATCGTAATTGTTGACCAATTTTGCAGCATTGGGTTTGGATTCATCGAAATCTAAAAATTGCTCCAATTGTGATTGAATCCCTCGTACATAAAAATCCAAAGTCTCTTCGTCCAACAAATTTCGCTCGGCTGACTTTCCAGTAGGATCTCCTATCATCCCAGTAGCTCCACCTACCAAAGCGATTGGGCGATGTCCATGCCTTTGCATATGCATCAATAAAATGATAGGAACTAAACTTCCTACATGTAATGAATCTGCTGTCGGATCAAATCCACAATAACCAGTTGTCATCTCTTTTTCGAGTTGCTCCTCTGTACCTGGCATGATGTTATGTATCAAACCACGCCATTCTAATTCTTGAATTAATCCGCTCATCTATTTAATATTTTGGCGCAAAGGTAAGAATCATAAAATTATTAGAGAATTAATTTGAGCAATAACCAATTGATGTTTTTATTTAAAATTTATACAATTAATTTGATGTAATTCTAAATAAATCCAAGAAAGATAAAAATATTAACTTGCACCAAATTACTTAACTATGACTTTAAGGAGATTTGCAAATTTAATTCAAACAGAATCCAGTTGGGATAAGCTTTTGACTGAAACCAATAACTTAAAAGGAAAAGTCTTTCAAAACCTAAATTTTATAGATAAAAAAGTCGATTGGCAGAAACTGAATCTGAAATCGGCTACTTTTTTAGGATGTGAATTCCATAAAGAAGATGCGATTCATATCATCAGTAGCGGTGCTTTGGTTTATCCAAAATTTACAAATCTTCCTTACAATCCACACCGTGTTGGACTTTATACTTGGGAAGAATTGTTGGGCGATGAATGTGAAGATGTAGAACATAGTGTGGATTTTAAAATCTATAATCATTTCATGCAAAGTAAATATACTCCGAGCATGGAAGAAGCAATGGCACAAAGAATTCATGACTATTCAATCGATGTGGCTCTGAGAAATTTGATCGAATACGATGAAAATGGAATGACCAAAAAGAAAATCGTCGGTTTTATGGGTGGACATTCTACTCAAAGGAATTCAGAATATTATGCTAAAGTTGCTTTGGCAGCAAAACGCTTGGCCGAAAAAGGATATTTCATAGCTACAGGTGGTGGACCAGGAATAATGGAAGCAGCAAATTTAGGAGCTTACATGGCTAAGTATTCAGATGAAGATTTGATCGATGCAATAATGCTTTTGTCGGATCTGAAATTTGAAAATGATAAAGTGCAAGTCGATTATTTGGCTAAAAATTATATCAGTTCATCAAAGCAAGTTTTAACTAAATATCCTGATGCGACCATGAGCTTAGCCATACCGACTTGGTTTTATGGACATGAACCTTCCAATCTTTTCGCAAGTAGCATCGCTAAATATTTTTCAAACAGCATTCGAGAAGATATACTTTTAGCCATTTGTTTGTACGGAATTATTTTTGCACCTGGCAGTGCCGGAACTACTCAAGAGATTTTCCAAGAAGCAGCACAAAATCATTACGGAACCATGGGATTTTATAGTCCTATGGTGTTTTTAGGAAAGAAAAGATATGTTGAAGACACCGCTTTGTATTCGGTCTTACATCAATTGGCCGTAGGAAAACCTTATAAAGAATTATTATATCTGACTGATGACCCGGAGCTTGCCGTTACATTTATAGAAAATAATCCACCAATTCCAGTTTAAATTTGGTAGATTAAAAAATGGTTTCTATATTTGCAGTCCAAATCGCGAGGTGGAGCAGTAGGTAGCTCGTCGGGCTCATAACCCGA
>DEQC01000023.1:2964-50621 GCA_002359055.1 Flavobacteriales bacterium UBA3376
AGGTCACAGGTTCGAGTCCTGTCCTCGCTACTAAGAACGCTCAAACGCTTATTTATAAAGGTGTTTGAGCGTTTATCGTTAAAATGCTGGGTCATTTTTGGGACAATCGTTGCGTTGTCCTAAATAAAAAAAATGCCTAATTCAGAAAATTTTAAATCAGGTAATCACAGGTTGTTCATCGATTACATTCCTGCTGAGTTAAAGCAAACTCAAAATGGAGATTGGCGGGTGGTATATTATTATAAGATCCCTGGGAAAGAACAAATGAAGCGGTTTCGAAAAAGAGTACCACCTATCAAAAATAAAAAAGAACGACATAGATTGGCAATGTTAATGTGCGAGAACATCAATGCCGAACTACGAAAAGGATGGAATCCATTAACAGATTTCGTTGGTCAAACTCAATATAAAAGATTTGACATCATTTTGAATCAATTTATAGCGCAGGCTGAAAGGAGAATTAAAGACGGAACTATCAGAAAGGACACTCTTAGATCTTATCATTCTTTCATTAAAATTATTCAGAATTATATGAAGCAGCGAAAATTAGAAGATATGCTTGTGGTCGATTTTAACAGAGCTTTTATAATCGACTTTGTGGATTATATTTATTTTGAAAAAAAGCGAACAGCGCGTACAAGTAACAACTATTTGGCATTTTTCAATACGCTTGGTGTATTTCTTCAAGATAGGAAGTATTTAATTGAAAATCCTGCAGCGAAAATTCCACGACGAAAGGAATCTAAAAAGAAAAGAGAAGTGTTGCCATCATGGCTTCGAAGTGATATTATTAATTACTATAAAGAGCGGAATCCAGCATATCTCACCCTGTGTTTGACTACTTATTTTTGTTTTATCCGCAGAACTGAACTGACTAAATTAAAAGTGAAATTTGTTGATCTGGAAGCTGGAACGATTTTCATTCCTGGTGATGCTTCGAAAAACAGTAAAGATGGAGTAGTAACTATTCCTAAAATGTTTAAAAAGCAAATGGCTCAACATATTGACGGTGCAAATGGTTCGGATTTTCTTTTTTCGAAAAACAACTTTAAACCAGGCGCAGAAGCCTTGAGTCCAAAGAAGATTTCGGATGAATGGGCAAAAATGAGAGTGGAGATGAAACTCAAAAATGTATATCAATTTTATAGCTTAAAAGACACCGGGATCACCAACTTATTATTGTTGGGCGTTCCTGCAAAGAAAGTAAGAGATCAAGCAAGGCATCATGATATTAGAATCACAGAAAGCTATGTTGCAAGAAACGATAAGGCAGATGAAGAACTTCAGAAAATTGATTTTAAATTTTAGGTGATAAATTTACGCTATTCTCATGCGCATTCTTTCTACATAATTTTTGGCTGTAGATAAGTCTGTAAAGTCTTTGCGCATATTTATATTTTCTAATTTCACCCAGCCATCATCATACACTCTTACATTAATTATATCACCATCTTCTGTTTTGAGCGACATTCCTGATTTTAAAACTATTGTATTCATAACCGTATTTATATATTCAAAGATGCGTTGAATTACTGATGTTTGCAAATCTTAGTGGGCTTATATTCATGGTGTTACGTTGCTTATTTAGTGTTTTAAACCTTGGATGAATAGGCCTCTATTTCGACCTCTTCCACGTCTTTCGCTCTGCGACGGTTGAGCGTATGCACAAACATCAGATTATTGAAGGCAAACAGTTTGCTTTTTCTTCCAATCTTCATTAGTTGATTTGCTGTGGCTTTAATAGTCCACAGGAATCTGACCGAATGAATCATGAAGTTCAGCCATTTTTGCCAGTGATTTAAGTAGAGCTGTAGAACATCAAGTTGAGGAGTTGGACGAGTCCAATTTTGACCATTTGAAAGGCCAGGATATTTTACTAATAATAGTTTTGACTTATCGTCTGTTATTTGCACAGCGGTCTTAATTCCATTTTTATCTATGATAGGAAGTGGTAGTCCGTTTATATTGATTTCGGTGGCGTGGTCAGGTTTAACGAAGTCATCCACCAGATAACTGGTTTTGTCGGCTAAAACTTTAGTGAATGTATAATCATCATAAGTGCCTTCGTATTGCAGAATAAATGCTTTTGCCTGCTCGTATTTCCGTGTTTTGGTCGGTGGTTCAAATTCAGAAATGTCAGTGATTTCGCTCTCGTTGATTTCGTTTTGGACAAGATTCATCCAGATTTGATTCCCATTTTTGAGTTCAAAATCATAGTTTTTTAAACGCTTATGAAATTTAAAGAAATCTCCAATTGTCATTTCAGGCAATTTTTCAGCAAGCTGTACATTGTTGAAATTAGCTAAAAAAGGTAGCATTTCCCCATTTTCGTCTGTCAAATAAAGAGTTGTAAGTATTGCATCCATTACAAATGGTCCGGTGATTCCATTTCCTAACGACATCGCTTCAAAAACAAATTCGTTTTCAGTTGCTGTAGTAAAAAACCAGAAATTAAAAAACACTGGCATTTGATCCTTTTGATAAGAAAAAATAACATTACCGTTTAATTTGATCTTTGCCCAAACAACTTCATCATTTATTTCTCCTTGTAAATTGAAGTAGCCTCTATGATTTAGTTCCGATTCATTCAACCAGTGTTCACGAATTAATAAAGTTCCTGTGTCTATATAAATGCTCACCCTTGATTCTTGCCCGACTAACCATTCAACAGGGTCAGGAATCCCTTCAAAATTCACAATTAGTCCTGGTGGCACTATACATAAATCAATTAGATCAGGATCGTTCAAAATATCTCCGTGAAGTGTGTACCCAGCGTCTTCTGCACAGGACTTAAGTACATACAAATGATAGGGAAATGGATAAACTATATTCCTGTTTTTTGTACGATGCCCGTCTGGAATGTTATGTAAAAACTCTCCATTCACTCTTTTATTTATCACTCCTTCAAAATGAGTTTTAAACATAGGTGCATTTTCATAGTAAGACGAATGGACTGCAGGGAAATTATAGTTGACTTCTGGCCATGTTTTATTTACGATCGTATTTGCGTGGGTGCTCATATTACCTCCATTTGGAAGCACAACCTCCAATTCCAGTTCTGTTAGTTTCTTCGTCCAATTCGGTAAAGCCTCTGTTCCGTATCGGATAGTCAATCTTAACTTTTCACCAGCTTCTTCAATTTCTAAAATTGCATCTTCAATCCGACCGTCTTTCTCTAATTTTCCTTGAAACCAAATTTCAGAATTCGAGAGATTATCATGTTTATACTGCATGAAAAAAGGAATTTTTTCATAATCCATCTCAAATGGAAATGAAGATGAAAGAAAGAAATCTTCCTTAAACCAGGTATTTTCCTCCTGCCAATTCAGCTCTAAATCGCTGATATCTAATTCAAATTCATCGTGTAAGAATCTCGTTCTCATAATTTTGATTAACTAAAAATTCAACATCATACTGTCTTCGGTTATTCTCACTATCCATGCTCACGATCTTAGATGAAACTGGAATCAGCTTTATATCTAAAATAGTTTCCTGAGCATAAACTGTGCTTTTTGTCCACATCGTTGGAGTAGGTATCATCGCTTGTTTTGACCTAATCAATTCATCTATTATAAATACTTCATCTTTAAGAATCCAGCCAGTGTTTAATGTTATTTTTTGAGGGTTTTTTGTAAACATTTTTTTTGTTTTTTCTAAATATGATTCGCTGACATCAACAAGTGAGTGTTCATAGTCAATAGAATCTGAATATCCGCCCGTAAATTCAAATATTTCAAAAGTATTGAATTTAGTGAGGAATGCTACTGGTGTGGATTCTTTTGACGGTGGTCTAATAATGAATTCACGTTGCTGGGAAATTCCTTCATATTCAAAGCTTAAAACATCACCTACAGCCAACTGCATACCAGTCAATCCCACATTGGCAGTCACAAAGTATGGTCGCATTTGTCCAAACGTCTGATTTTGTGGTGTAATGTTTTTTACAAAAACGCCATTTTTTCTTAGAATGAAATTCTTGATAGCATCCTTGGCTGGTTTAAAAACAGAAAGCGAGATAATTCCCGTTGTACTTATAAGTCGAGTTACAGATGGTCGAGAAACACACCAAAAAGGATGATTGACTGCCTTCAAGCTGAGTGGGTTTCGGCCGCTTAAATAATACTGCAAAGGCAAAGCGTCTTGATTGAGAATGGAGAAATCATCCTGCTTGATTTCTATCGCTGTCGCACGAAGTTCCAAAGGCGGATAAACACCGCGACTTCTTCCGCTCTTATTAAAAGTAGTATCGGTTGAAAGATAATCTTCCAATTCTCGACCTATATTTATTTTCGCTCGATTATTAACAAACGGAATGTCAAGAGAAAGTTGAGTATCACTGTGAATGCTGCCAGATGACGTGAAACTTCTAATATTTGTAGCTAATCTCAAAAAACTTTTATCTGGCGTTGTTTTATAGAAAACAAGCTCATCGTTATCTCGTGTGAAATGGACTGCCTTCGTATATTCTTCGTCATATCCTGCATGAATGTTATATTTAACATTTATCTTTTGTGGCGCTTCACCAGGAATCAGCAATTCTATTTGTCCAATATAATTCTTAAGTGGAGTTTCTGCGTGTGAAACTGGTCTAACACCAACTATATGACCACCGCCAATTAACTCATACTCAGATATTTCTAACCAGCTTGGTAGATTCGTTGTAATCCCAGCTTGTCCTGTGGCTACAAAAAATCGTTGTGCTGGGGCGAATTCGACATTTCTAACAGCCTCGAAGTTCATTCTTTTTGGCAATACAATATCGTAATCATGAGCTGCAACGATTACGAAAATAGTCATTATTGCTTCCTGATCACCAGCAGCGTTGAAAGCTCTCAAATGAAATTCATACAGTCCTTCATCGTACTGATTAATGGCGTTGGTCATTTTGATGACTAAATTCTGATTGCCAGTTCCAGAAATTTCAGGAACATTCTGACCGTTCAATGTGAACAGCATTTCTGGCGCATTGTGTACAAACCATTCGCCTTCGTATTCCACCGAACCGGTTAGATTCAGAAAAGGAACGCCACCCAGTTGGTGGTGATATAAATATACACTCGGATTAAATAATATAGCCATTATCTTTTATTTTTAATTCTATGATTGTTATAGGACTCCAAATCGTCTGAGATGTATTTTGCTACCTCCATTGTGCGTGAAAGTTTCGCTTCTATAGGTTTTGTAGGGAAGTCTCGAAGTGTTTCCACCAATTCGCGCATAACCAAAGTCAAGGCCACATTCGTATCATCTGAATCCTTTTGATTTACTGGCGTTGTAATGTTCGGACGGATTTCTCCACCACTCGAACTGATGGGTGAGTCGATTGGATTGCTTCCACGCCTTCGTGCTTCTATAAACTCTTCCATTCTGGCAATTTGTGGGTCTCTTCTCAACCACTCCGGAATTACATATTCATTTGCATGCAATGGGCCGTCTGATAATTCCCTACCAAACGAATCATAAATCCCAGAACCACCAGTCAGACCTCCATCAAAATACCCTTCAGGTTTTTTGGGTTTATTACCAGCGATAAGTCCTGCCTGAATTGCACCTATTCCACCAACTATACCTGCTATAACAAAATTAGGAGGAGTCATCGCTAACGCACTTGTTACACCAACAGCTGTATTAGTAGCTGCTTGAAGAAGGCTTTGTTTCCATTCGGCCATGGCAGACTTATACTCCATTTCCGCCTTTTTCTTTTCAAGCTCGGCGTCAAGCTTGGCAACTTTAGCATTGTAAACTTCTTGAGAAATATAGCCTTCTTCAAGCTGTTTTGCTAAAGATTCTTTTTTTCGATTGGTTGCTGAAGTAAATGCATCCAAATCTCGTTGCATATTGGCTCGCTGTATAGAATAGAATTGATTCCAAGCGTTGGTCATTGCCTGAACGCCCATTTGAACTAAAGCCAGCTTCCCAGACATGGTGTCTAAGTTTTGAAACACCTCCTCCCACTGATCTGCTGTGAAGCCGAATATGTCAATGAATGAGCCTAATTTTTTATTTTCAGCATCAATGTCAGCTGAGTCATCATCTTCAGGTTTTCCAATTTTAGACAATTCATTTTGAAGTCGTTCAATCCACTCGATGATCTGTTCGCGTTGTTCTTCATCGAACATTCGACCCCAAATAGTATCTGCCATGGCATCATCAGCACTTAGCGCACCTTGAAGCTGATCGATCTGACTTTGTAGTTGTTCCGACTGAATCTCATAAGTTTCTTGCTGTTGCTCAAGTACGATTTTTGATTTTGCTTTTTCAAAATCCTTCAGCTTGTTCAGTTCTTCTTCTGAATAGCCGTACTTATCACGAAGCTCTTTTTTGGCAGATTCTAAATCCACAACGGATTTCAGTTCATTGTTGTGTTCGGTTTCTAAATTTTTCAGACGACGTTCATACGCTTTTTGCTCTTCGTCGAATTGTTTTTTTAGAGAATCAAGTTTTAAGGTTTGAAGATTGTTCTCATAAGTTTTTTGAATGAAATAAGCTGTTTCAGATTTTTCTTTGATGATCTCATTTAGCTCATCGGCTTGTTTTTTGAAAGACGATGCACCAGATTTGTTTCCTTTTTCCGCTTCTTCATTCGCCCGACGGTTGTATTCCTGTTGGAGTGCCAGCAGGTCTTCCTGTTCGTCGTTAAGTCTGTTGATTTTTTTCTGGCGTTCTATGTCCAGCAGTTCAGCTTCTTTGGCAAAGCCTTCTTCCATCAGTTTTGCACGTTCTTCACGGTTGGCCAACTCCAAATCCCGTTGCTGACGGATTCTATCCCTTTCTATTTTTGTCAGCTCAGCAGCTATTCTTCGACGACGTGCGATTTCAGGGTCTTCTTTTTTCGGGTCGGTGATAGTAGTAGGTGTGGTAGGTGAATCAGAACCGTCATTTAAACCAGGCATTCCCAGAGCTGCCATTTCTGCATTCAAGTATTTCAGTTGTTTTCTTGCTTCTGTTACGAAACCTTCAAAGGCTTCACCTTCTTTTTCGTAACTATCTATAATTTCTTGTTGAAAGTCTATTTGCTCTTGAATTCTTTGACGTTCAGCATCTAAAAAAGCAGTAGAACTTTCTGCTCTTTTATCTAAATGCTTCTGTCTATCAAGTAATTTCTCTTTCTCTTTTTCTAATTCTGCAATAGCTTCAGATTGCTCCTTGTAAGCTCTTGTTTCTTCTATAACAGTTTCCCATACACCATCGTGAAGTTTTTGAGTTTCTTCGTATTGTGTAATTCCACTTAATTCAGCTTTTGCATCTGCCAACTCACGTTCTACTTGAAAGAGTTCAGCCCTTCCTTTTACAGCTTCACTTTGTGCGTCTTCATGTATTTGTTTGGTTGCTTTTGCTTGTGCTACTTTTGTTAATTGTGTCACATATCCTTCATAAACACGTGTCAATTCTTTGATGTTGAAAATTTCATCCTGAAGCAGTCCGTTAAATTCAGGTGCAATTTTTATCAATTCCTGATAAGCTTTCTTTCGATTTTCCAGGGTGGCAGTTTCATCTTTGATTACATTGATTAAACTTTTAACAGCTGCAATGGATTTACCAGTTTCTTCAGCTGCTGCTTTGTGAGCTTCACGCACTGATTTCTCAAACTCTTTTTGTCCATCTGCTGCTTCTTTTGTTTTTTTATTGAAAACCACTAAATAAGAGATAAGTCCAACAACTGCTGAAATGATAGCAGTCCAAGGCAATGCGTTCAATGCAGCTCTCAACCAAATAGCCTCATACCTCGCACCTTTCATATTTCCAGCGACTGCTTTAGTAACGACTCCATACGCCATCATGGCGATTTGAGCTAATTTAATCACGGCTGTTTTGCCTTTGATCACGCCTTGATATAGCAATGTTTGTTTGATGTTTTCTTTGGTTGCGTTTGCTAAAACCAAACTAATAGTCTTGTAGGAAATCATCACCACAATCAAAGATCCAATTGCCTTTGTGACAAAGTTCAAGGTTCTTTGCCAGCCATTGAGTTCTTCATCTGTTCTATCTATCGCACCAATCAATGCACCAAACCACTCCACCAAGCCTTCTACAAAATCCTGAACGGTATCAGAATCAATCCACTCAACAAATGTTTTTTGGATTTTATCTAAGGTTGCGGCCAAGTTTTCATTTTTCACATTGTATTCATCCGTTAGGGATGTACCTTCTTCCATGGCCGTATTGGCCAAGGCGATGGAGTCTCGGAATCTGTCGGTATTGGATGAAGCTGCACCGATGATCATGTTCACACCGGTGGCTGAGATTCCTAATTTTTTAAGTGTATTGGCCATTTGCACACCGTTCGAATCCATTCCTTTCAAGGATTCGGCAAATTGCAGAAAGAATTCAGTCGGATTGCTGTTGAGTAGTTGAGTTACTTGCTCTTGGGTTGTTCCCATCACCTCAGCAAACACTTTGGTGTTGTTGGCGGCGGTTTGAATTAGAATGCTGTATGAGCGACCAGCAACTTCTGCATTCACTCCGGATTCTTCAAACGCAGCACCCAAGGCCATGGCATCGGCAATCGCTGGTTTGAAAGCATCAGGCAAAGCACCAACACGAGTGGCAAAGGCAGCAATGTTCTGCTCGTTTGCCACACCATTTGCACCCAATTCATTCAACGCTGAACCTATAGCGTTGTAAGCTTCAGACACACCCATTTCTGCGGTCTCTTTGTATAGAAATCGTAGCTTTCCCAAGGTGCTGGCAACTGCTTCTGCTGAGCCAAAGACGTCACCCAGAGCCACATTTGCTTTGTTCATAGCTTCCGTAAAATCCGCAATCTCTTCTTTGGCAATTCCAATTCGTCCACCTTCTTCAGCTATGGAAAGTAAGTCGGCGCGTGAAGTCCGAGTGTCTAACTTATCCAACTCCTGTGTCAATGCCCGGACTTCTTCCTTGGTCATTCCGGTTGTTTTCCTAACATCAGCCTGTTTGTCGGCCAACTCAGCGGAAAGAGAAATGAGTTGGCGGGCACCTTGTTGCATCATTCGAAGAGATAATAAACCACCAACAGCTGTAAATAAATTCACTCCCTTGGCCATCCTTTCCCAAATATTAGGTTTCCCCGTCATTTCGGTGTTCAGCTCGTCCAACTTCTTTTGCTCTTGTCGGTACTCTCTGATTTTGTTTTTGTATTCGACACTTGATCTGGACATATTGTCCAATTCTTTTCGAAGCTGCTCAACTTTATGTTTTTGAGCTTCAAAGCTGTCGGATGCAGCTTTCATTAGTTTGGGTAAACCGTTGATTTCACGGTTGATTTCAGCATATCGCTGTCGTGCTTTTTTCAGTTCTTCGGTTTTGGTTTTGAAATTGGGATCTAATTCATTTATTTTTCTTAAATCACTTCTCAATCTTCCAATTTCTTCACCCACGCCTTGAAGTGTGTTTTTCACTTCTTTGCCGTTGATGCGAATCGTTAAACTAACTTGCCTCTTACTTGACATTTCTGGAATTTTATGGCAAATTAGAAAGCCAAACAGCAAATAAAAAGGACACAAAAAAAGCCACTCAATTGAGTAGCTCATTAAATATAATAGGTGTTATTTGCCGATGTATTTAAATCATTCGTATTACCACCAATCTGCGCCAGTTTTCTTTTTGATTCTATATCCCCATAAAATCATAATCAAAAGCCAAATAATAATGTACATAATTTCAAGTATTTAGTTATACAAATTTACAGAAAATTACTCTTCCAAGAATTCTTTTATTTTCAGAACAACTTCTTCGCCTCTTAGTCTTGTGATTTCGTCAGCTACGAAATCAACGATTGTATTATCGGCCAAAAGGTTTTGAAGTATCGGTGTCTTCTTCATTTTAAACGGGTGTGATCTCCTTGCTACTGTTTTCCCTGATGCCATTTTCATGATGTGGCTGCTACGGGTGGTATCCACACCATGCGAATGGATGAAACCATGTCGTGGCATGATGACGGCAATTCCGTTCAAATGAGTAGGTTCTCCGCGCCCCATCCGATAAGAAGTGGTGGCGCGACCGATGCTGTCTTTATCGTTTTTCAGTGATAAACCGGATGTACTGATGGTTGATTTCAGCTTCGCTCTAAGCATTCTGGCGGCTTCACGGCCAACTTCTTTTTCTGTTTGTGCCATATTAAATTTTAATTCTATGTTTACATATCTCGCACTCTTCATAGTCATAATGACTGTCGTTTCCGATATGCTTATACTTGTGTTCGCAAATTTCTTGCCCAGCTTGTATTGCGGTTTGAATTTTCTTTAATTCCTGCTTCAGATGTTCTTCTCTGCGGTGTAGGTCTGTGAAATATACACTTCTTGCGTCCATTTATTTTGTTTTAAAGATAATATATATGTTGAGAATTATCAATTTTTTTTCTTCATGTACCAGAAGTACAACAAATCATCGTATTCTCGTACGGTTTCGTTGCCTTTTGCGTCCTCGGTAATTTCTTTTTTCTTTTCGTACGCTGGCTCGTAGCCTAATTCTTCCAGCACTTCAACGACATCAAACTCGTCAAAAGCATTGGCAGGAATGATGCTGCAAAGATTTTCATAGACCATTGCAGTCGTCATTCTTATATCGAAATTTTCGGGATTGCCCGGCTCGTAGAGGCGGGAAATCAGGTACCTGATTCGTTCTTTGTGTGTTTTCATGACGTTTCTAAATTTTTCATAGCTCTGAATTTATTAGTTCTTTAATATCCTCTAACCATCGTTCGATGGCTTCTTGTAAACTGATTGTTTCCATAGTGTTTGGATTAAAGGTTTTCTTTGTTAAATAAGTTCAACTGATTTCTGATGGCTCTTGTTTTTTCGTTTTCCTGATCTGGATTTACCAAAAAATGAATTTCGGTGTCTTCGTAAATAAATTGGATTGATTTCATAATATTGCTGTTACTTGTATTTTTACAATGCAAATATATGTAATGCTTTTAATAAAACAAATTAACACTAATATTATTTTTATTTAAGTATATGTATTACCTATATTTTATATATTTGTACAAAACAAAAAGCATGAGCATATTAAGATTAAAAGATATTTTATCTGAAAAGAAAATCACCGGTAAGGAACTTGCTGAAAGGATAAATGTTTCAGAAATGTCTATTTCTAATATTGTTAATGGAAATTCCTTTCCAAAGCCTGAAAACTTACTAAAAATCGCAAAAGTCTTAGATGTCGATATCCGTGAATTATTTGAGCCGACCAAGGATGATGACAATATACCTATATATATAAAGGATGGAGAAAGCCTGAAAGAGATAGGTGAAATAAAAAAAGGAAGCGTATGAGCTTCCTTTTTTTATTGATGGTAAGTGTGTTTATAATACTTGTAAAATATTTCCGTTAAAATCTGTTTTTACAATAATTTGATCTAACACTATTGCTCCATATGCATTTTTCCCTCGGAATTTCATTCTAACCTGTAGTCCATCATTTAATGTCTTCCAACCGGTTTCTACATGTTCAAAGCTTTTTGGGTCATTCATTCGGTTTTTCACATAATCTTTCAATACAGGCAAAGAACCATCCCATCGACTAAACAATTTATCTATTTCTTCATCTGATGGTTTATAAGAATATGTGTTTTGAGAATTAACCGCTTCTTTTTTTCTTTTTTCAGCATTTTCAGCATATTCTTTATCTAATTTTTGTTTTTCAACTTTTAAACTATCTAATGTTTTTATGATTTTCGAATAATCAAAATAAGTTGAATCTATTTCTAACATAATACTTTCTAACTGAGGTATTGTTGAATTATATAAAGATTCTTTATAGAATGAATATTTTTTATAATCATCATCTTTATTTAATTCCCTATAAACATTTGTTATTTTCTCTTCAATAGATGGTTCTTTTTCAAATTTTTTAAAGTTAATATTGATGAAAATAGAGCCTATAATCATAAATAAAACACCTATCCACAACACAGAAGTTGTGATTTTTAAAACTTCTTTTGGAGGGTTGTCTTTTGGAAAGTGTTTTTTTTTATGATGGTAATTAATGATTATTTGATTAATTATATAAATCAAAAAGAAGCCTACAAGAATAAATAAAAAAGTAATCATGGTTAAAAAATTAAAAGTTAGCAAAGTCAAATATAATAAAAAAAGGGAGTGTGAGTTCCCTTTTTTGTTTGTTGGGTAGTTGTTTGGTAAAAGAGATTATGAATTTGGCTTTTGTGTATTCTTTGGAGTAAATAATGCTGACAAAAATGTTAATGCAAAAGGGATTATAATAACCCAATACCAAGCGATAAAATTAAATATCCAAAAAAATGGAATTATAAAAAATATAAAGAAGTAAATATTTTCTTTAAACTTTATATTTTTTTCTTTTTGAATTATCTTCCTCACCATATCAAATATTACTGAACCAACCATTAAACCACAAAAGATAAATGTTATTTTTCTAATAACAGTTGGCGTGTAGTTTAGGGAGCCATCTGTAAATGGAAATAAGATAATTACTGATAGAGAAAATATTTGTATAATGTTTAAAGCAATGATGAAATGTTTTCTCTGTTGTTTTTTATTATAAATATAGTTGAAGTTTAAATTTACTACCCGTTCATAATTTATAGCAAAATGATTTCCGGGAACATTTTTTATTTTAACTTCCTCCTTGCCTTGATCGTTAATGCTCTTTTTATATCTCACAACACCAGATAGAACAATTGTTTGCAAATTATAATCTTCTTTTAAATAGTAATCTTCAACTCTTCCAGAATATAGTACAGTATCTTTATTTGTTTCTACTAATACATCTGCTTGTACGTATCCAAATTCTAAATCTTGTGAGTTTTTATACTTTTTATTGTTTTCCAGTACTTTATGCCAATAGTTTTTATACGGAATAAAGCCAAAGAGATTATTTAACTTTCTAAAAATAATACCTAAAGCGAAGGATAGTACATATATAGCTAAAATCAGAATACTAAAATCGATGTAATTTTCGCTAATTATTTCTTCTGAAGGAAATTTATTATCACTTAGCGGAACCAATATGTCTCGAACAGAAGAATAGGAAATAGAATCTAATAACTTGAATTCGAGAATATTTCCTATAAAGAAAAACAAAAAGGAAGAGACAATTATAGTAAAGATGCTGCTCAAAAGTATCCATAAAAATCTCTCTAAAAGGTTGCCTGAGTCAAATTGCTTTGCGTCCTTTCCATAAAATAAAAATTTCCGGAAGATTATTCCTGGAAATAAGAAAATCATTACATAAACAATTGTATTTAATGCAAAACTAAACGGCATTATCTTAACACTATCGTTACATCTTCATTGTTGTTCAAAGTGATTGTAGTCTCAGAAGACTGAGTGTTTTTTAATTCTTGAATTGCTTCATTAAGCTTTTTCTGGTCTTCTGGGTCTGTAAATTTATTTACAAAATCTTCGTTGTAAATTGGTTTTTCTCCAAATATATTATCCGCTATTATAAATAATGTATTTAACCAATAACAACTATTTTCAAAAAATTTTCTCATTCATTGTGGTCTTTTGAAGTTATTATGAAAATCCTTGAAAAAAAAATATTTAAAGGCGTTCATGTTGTTGTGTCTGATACAAATGTATAGAATTTGTTTGAATGTTATAACAATTAGACATAAATTTTAACAAAAAAACCCTCACGGAATTCCGCAAGGGCTTGGGAGTGTATTCCAAAGTCGTCAAACAATAAGAATTACACCACCGATAATATTTCTTTGTTTATTTTTTTCAATCCTTTTATCAATCGTTGGCGGGTTTTGGGGCGTGCTTTCTTTTTTCCTTGGAGATAATGGCCGAGTTGTTTTTCGTTTATCTCTGTTGCGCGTGAGATGGCTTTTCGGGTAATGATGCCGTCCAGTTCTTTGAGAATTGCAGAAACCTGCAACTCATAATCAAATGTGTAATTTCCTGATTTCACATATTCCGGAAGATCATCGCCATCTTTGAGTGAGCTTTCAATGTGAAAATGAAATGCCTCCTCGAATTCTTTTTTCAATTTTTCCTGATTTTTATGAGTAACGAAAACAAGTCCGTTAATTTCACCAGTAGCGGCTACGAAGTTATCACCGCTCCATTCTATTTTTACTTTAATTTTTCTCATAATACTTCAACTATAAAATGTTACAACTATAATTTTTTTTGGGGTGGATTACTTTCTCCACCCCGCTTGTTTAAATATGCTATTTAGAAGTTCCTGGCTTAGTGTGTCACTTGATTTCCCGTTTACAGTCACCTTTCCTTTCTTGGTCGGGTGTTTGAACTGTCGGTGGCTTCCCTTTTGGTTGTGAAGCATCCAACCGTCTTCTTTTAGCATTTTTAAAATTTCTTTTACTTTGAAACGTTTCATAATTCTCATTGTTTGACAATGCAAAGGTAGTGTTTTCGCTACTATTCGCCAAATTATATTTAAAGTTTTTTGTTAAATCAACAAAACTCTTTGTCCGTCCAGAAACCAGATTTGACGGTGAGAGGATTTTTGACTTCCAAATCAAAATGAAATTCACAGCCAAACAGGCCGTTTCCACTTTGATAAAAGACTTCTTGGAAGTGAACAGAATCTTTCTGAAAAGCACTATGTAACCATTTGACTGAACTGCTCGGATGGCTGTCTTGGTTAATTCTTGCCAACACCTGCAGACCGATTTCTTCTGCTAAGTTTATTTTTTTGTATTGGTCTGAAAAATCGTTGGGATCGGATACCCTGTACAGAATGGAAAATGAAACGGTACGGGTGCCGATGGTGCGTTGATTATTTCCAGACAGCTTGCCTTCATATCCGAATAGAACCAGAAAGGGGTCATCTACTTGAGTAGTAGATGATAAAATGGATTGCAATTGACGGTCAGATACACTGATAAACTTATTGATTTTATTTGTTGCAGAAACGAGTGCTGCAAAGTAATCGTTGATTTGTTTAAATTGTGCTTTCATCTTCTTCGTTTTAATTCTAATTCTCTTTTTTTCGCTTCTTTCACCGTTTCCTGTGCAACATCAAAAAACACGTAAGCATTGGTTTTGATGACTTCCGTACGCGTGCCAAGCGGTTGGTTTTCGCCCATGAACATGGCGTTGATCATTGGTACAAGCGAGTGGTATTTGGGTTTTGTATTGGTTTTCTTTTTCGGAGGTGGAAAAATCACTGGGTACTTGCTGAACATGTATTCAACCGAGCCTTTGAAAGCAAAACCCACGCTGATTTTTACAGCTAAATCTATGTTGAGAAACACCGAGCCACGGCGCATGATGTTCTGTTCATCGAATGGTTCTCTGATGTCGCCAGTGGCATCTTTTTTTGACGGTCTATAAAGTGTTGTCACCAGTCGAGTGAGTGCTTTTTCGTCCTTGGTGGTCATCCAGTCGAAATAATGCTTGTAGGCAAAATTCAATTCTTCGATGCTAATGTTGGTCAGGCGGTCAGCTGGCCCGTAATAATTCACGCCTTTGACAGTGATGGAAGTCGGAAATTTGGTAAGATCTAATTCATTGAAAATAAATTCAATGTATTTCACCAGCTCGCTAAAAGGCACTTGAAGCAAAAGTCGAATAAATTTATATCTCTCTATCCAGCCACGGAAAAGTGTCAAACGATTCGGGCAAAATACCAGGTACAAAACCTTAAAATATACACCTTGTTCGCCTGGTTTAGAATTAAAAATAAGCGTTGAAATGTTGGCACGCTGCCTCTGTGTCAGCTCGTTCCATTTCTGTGGTATGTTGAATTCCAATGTCATTTTTTTAATTTTCTATAAATGAAAAATAGTAGCGCAATTAACAGACAGGCATAAATCCAGAAAGATGTATCAATCTTCCATTTCTGTTTGGATTCTGATTTCTCTTTCGTTTTGACGGATAGTTCGTTTTGGCTTTCCAATTCTGTTGTTTTAGAATCACTCAACTTATAGGTTGATTTTTCTTCCAGTTCTGTGATCTGCGTTTGTTCAGTAGATGTTTCGGAATAACTTGTATTTGCTTTTCCTGAAACTTTTATCTTAATACCAGAATCGGTTTTTACTAATTCGAATTCTGCTGAATCATCTTGATTTTCGCCTTGGTAATTGAATTTGAAATTGCTGAAAAAATCGGCTATTTCAGAAACTGACAAAATCGATGTTTCTAAATCGGTTTCAGTTTCGGTAATTTCAACGCTGTTCACCTGCTGAAATTCCGAAACTTCCACCTTTGTTTTTTCTTTTGTGAGACTCTTTTGTTTTGTCACGCATGATATAGATGTGAAGAATAGTAATATGTATAATATATGCTTCATCTGAACTTCTTATATGCATTTGCCAGTTTCAAATCATACTTGTTTTTAGCATAAGCAGGCCCGTTATAAGCTCGGGCAAATTTCGCCCATTGCTTATTTTTCAGTTCATCTGCCAGACCATTTACTTGGATGAATTTCACAAAAGCTTCCAAATGTTTTGCTTCGCTCTGATACATTGCGTTGATGAATGCCTGCAATGATTTATATCCAAGTGCTTTCCAATGATAGCCCATGATCTGGAACTTGCCCCAACTTGCTGACATAAGCGCATAGTTTCGGTTGAGTTCGGATGCTTTAGCCAGTCGATTGTGTTGGTGAATTCCAGCTTTGCCATATCCTCCTGGTGTGGATCGAGAAATATCCGGATGCGTTTTGGAATATTTCCCTCCCGTTAATCTGTGAAAAACATGGCGTTCGTATAATATCTTTGGGCGACCATCGTCCAGAAAACCTGCGCCCGGTGCTTCTACTTCTGCAACCGCACGGATAACCGCCACCTCACAGTTCAGCAACTTAGCGGCTTCTTGATAGTCTTTTATGATTAATTTTGGTTTCATAATTCCTTATTTTGTTCGTGCATTTCAGCTTCGTGCTGTTCGATGATTTCTTTTATCAATCGGCGATTTTCCTTGATGAAATTGATGATTTCGATAGGATTTGTCGCGAGATTTCGGCGAAACTTTTCGTCGGCTTTTTCTTTTACTGATTTCCATTCTGTGTAAACCAAAACGATCGCTCCAAATAGTGAAGCAATCGGCAGAGCTGTGTATTTTAGATATACCCACACAGGATTCAGAATGTCCAAAAAGAGCATGAAAAACATAAAGGCAAGGTATTGGACTGTTTTTTCAGATGTTTTGCGCAAGCCGTAGGAGTGCGTGTAAATCTTTTGTTTTTTGCTTTTCTGAATGCCAAAATAAAGGTCAATCCCGATGGCAAAAACCACGATGATCCAAGCAACAAATACAACCGTCAACTGCATGAGCAGTTTGTCATAATCCCTGCTGATAATCTCTAAAATCATATCAAAAACTTATCTATTATTAAAATTCCTGCGATTGCGTGCAGTGCTATTTTTGCTAACTGTTCTTTCATCACCAAAAAACTAATTTTGCACCCTCGGGTATTGTTAAGTTAATATCTACAGCAATTCTCAATTGCCATCCCATACTTCCCAACCTTCTAATTTCAGTTGTGTCTAATACATGTTTCCCATATGTACCTTTTAGGCTATATTTTCTATAAAAAGATGGCCCTATTTCCTCCCATACTATATCCCAATTTGTACCTTGCATGAATGCTTGACCGTCATCCCATGCTAATACTGGAAGATTGCCAGGTTCGAGTGAAATACTTCTGATAACATTAGGTGTAAGGTCTATTTGATACGCTGTAATATCAAAAACCTTCTTCCATCCCAAATAATTAACAGCTTCACCTTCTAAGTCTTTTTCGCCAGCAACTTTTTGAGATTTCTCTAAATGCACAACCTCTAAACTTGTAGGAGGAGTCTTTAATTTTTTAAAGTCTAACTCAAACACTCGGAAAATCCCCCCAGAGCCATCAACATCATACAGAGAGAACATTATTCCTTTATTATGCTTTTGTATAAAGATTTTATTAGGAACGTTAGGGTAACCTCCAGTCTGTCCGTCATTATACCCATCTACTCCAATAGCTACATCGAATATCTTCCTGCCCGCTATATTTTGTGTAGATGTTAAATCAACATAACCAGCAACCTTTAAAGGCACTGCGGTTTTAGCTGGAGTATCTGCAATAGCATATATTTCCATGCCGTTCGGCACTCTTATAAAATAGATTCCATTAACATCTCTATCCTGCGATGGAGGTAATGCTGTCAATGCGTATGGTGTGAATTTATCTTGTGCCATAGTTTACCATTCTTTTCCGTTAGCACCTCCCCATTCAACAGCTTCTGCAATCTTATCATCTACGTATTTCTTAGAAGTAGCTTGCCTATCTGTCGTAGGCATTGCGGTAGGCAATTGTGGGTAAGTTGAAAATGTTTTTGTTCCAGCGACAGTTTGATTACCAGTAAGCTTAACAACCTGTGCATCGTCTGCTGCACCAATGTTTGTTCTTGCATTGGATTTTTGAGCATTCGTTAATCCTTGAGTGTTAGTGTCATATCTAACATACTTGCCATCGCTTGTTTGCCCTTGCTCAGTTTCAAAGTCATTAAGCTTCTTTTGCAACTTTTTAGGAGTTACAATCGTATCATCGTTTGTACCTGCATCTGTTTGAGCTTGAGTTGCTAACTTCGCAAAACCAGCAACAGTTTCAGTTGCTTGATCAATGTTTGACTGAACGATAAAAAAGTGTTGACCTACTTGCGATTGTGTACCACCATCGTTGTCAGTCGTACAGACTATCAAGTCTCCGACCTCTACAGTTTCACCTGAGGTACCTCCGATTTTACCAGCTCCTGTTACTTTGTAAGTATCACCACGTTCTGCAGCTGGATAGTTAGGGTTAGTCGAACAATCAATAGGTTCTGGAGTTTTAAGCCCAGCATCGATTGCTAATTCCAGATTGTCGATTTGTGTTTGCAAATAAGAGTCTGCATCATCAACATACTTCTTAGAAGTTGTGTGTGCATTGGCAGTAGGGACTAATGGTACATTCACATTTGTGGAAAATGTTTTTGCACCTGTTACTGTCTGTGTACCTGCTATCTTTACAACTTCATTATCTAACGCAAAGTTTGGATAACCTGTAACTTCAGACCAATCGATATCGACTCCTGTCCTCCTATATCTACTATCTAAATTAATCTCTGTAACTTGTGTTGCAGTACCTGACCCTGTTGCTAATATCTTTAATTTGCCATCTGTAAAGTCTAAATCGATTTTAACTTCTCCAATTAGATTATTTACAGAATCAACAGAATCTACAGTTCCTAAGCTTACCCAGTCAGAGTTATCTGCCTTTCTAATGTATATCTTAAACGAAGTATCTGCATCTGCCTTGATGAAGTAAAGACCATTAACGTCTATACCTGTCGTAGGTAATGCTTTTAATCCATAAGGTGTAAATTTTGCCATTTTTTATATTTTTATTTTATTACCATTCTTTCCCGTTTTCTCCTCCCCAAAAGGTTGCGGTAGAGTCTGAGTTATTAATTGGTTGCATAAGCTCAGCCAACACCGTTTGACCAGGTAATGTTGTTGCTGTTTCTAATTCTATCTCTGCTACAAAACCAACTAAACTTATAACTTTATAAATTCCGCCATTATGTATATGCACTCTTGAATTAACCTTGATCCAATCAATACCTGGATCAATAATAATTGTTACTATTCCGCCAATTGACGGCTGAATAAAAGAAGATGCATTTGACTGAATTTGTGTTAACCCCATTATTCTGTTAATTGAAATTCAAATATTAGTTTATCCTTTGGTGTTATCACTCTGTTAATTAACGCACCGTTTTCAAGCTCTGTAAAGTCATTATTGTTCCCTTTTGTAAGTAACAACCCATTAAAATAGACTTTTAAAGAACCTGTTCTTATTCGATTGTTAATTGTAAATTCTTTATTAATGCCATCTCTCAATCCAATAATATCGCTATCGTAGAGAGTTATATAACCAGCTCCAGCCAAAACTCCAGTATCTTGATCGCCTAACCACCAATTTCCGTTAGATCCAATATGTGGTGTTTGTCCGTCTTTCCCATCTTTACCATCAAATCCTTTCTCACCAGTTGCGCCTTTTTCACCAGCTGGTCCTGCTGGACCAACAGGTCCAGCAGGACCAGCTGGACCTTGAGAACCGTATGGATTTATAAATTGAGGTCCGGAAACAAGATTTGTAAATAACCATATCGAAAGAAAGTCTCCATCTTTTGTCCCATCGCTTGTTTCTATATAATAATCTCCTGGTCGAAATTCGCCTCGTGGAGTAGTAGAATTTGGATCTGAAATGATACCATAATAATGTGCAATCGTATCAAAACTCTGAAACTTCCACCAGCCAAGCCCATTGACTCCTGTATAGATATACATGCCAATGTTTTCGTGTGTTACCTCGTCTTTCTCCAGATAAAGCATTCCAACATAGTATTCAATTGGTGGTTCAAGGTTCGGGTTGGAAAAACCTACTTGAAGCACTCCTCTTGATTGAAGAGCTTCTATGTGTTCAAGTATGTCTTGCACTCCAGTATTATTGCGTTGCTCGATCGACCTTAGATTGTCTGATTTTACATTCTCAGGGATTCCAGTTTTAATATAATTTGGAATATCTTCTTCAATTCCTTGAAGGTTTTTTCTAATTTCATTTATAGGCTTCAGCATATTATTTTAGTTTTAATCAAAATCATTAGAAAAATCATTAGAAAAATCGCCGAAATCTGATGTTCCGACAGGTACTTCGCCTGTAAATTCAAAGAGGATAGAATTGCTTCTAATTTTAATTTCTGCCCCACAATTATCGTCGAATTTTGTCCCAGTAGTGATGGTAAATTCTTTTAAGTACGCTGGGGACTGTAACGTTCCTATTAGGAAAAGTTTTCCGTTATTGTCTCTTACTATAAATGTGTGTGGTTTCTCACGAATCTTTCTGCTAAATCCTATTAGTTCTGCCCTTGTACCTAATAGGAACGCAGTTAACTCTACCGTGTCCTGCACATTTCCATCTTCATAGTTGTTATTTAGAAATGCAGTTTCAATGAGTGCTTTAATAGTTTTAAATCCTGTATTTTCTTTACAAACAATGCTTGTTATTCTACCTGCGCTTTCGTTAGTTCCAGTGCGACTTGGAATTGGTAGATATTCAATATTCGGTTGATAACAATATAGAATATCAGCTATGCCACCTAAATAATCAGTGTTTTCGCAGTATAACACATCTTCGTGAATGTAAGAGTGAAACACATCTTGTATATTAACTTTATTCATGTTATAAATATATTGACGAACTGTTTTTTATAAAAGGACATGAATTTTATAGATATAAACCTGATTTGAGTTTTTCAATATCACTTTTAAAATTCTTTTTCGAATAGCATGGAAGTTCTTTAACAAATGACAGCACTTTGTTTAGATATCCCATGCCGACATTGAATCGGTCGGTTTGGAATTTTTCAATTGCCGTTTGTTCTATCTTTTCAACCTTCTCCCAAGGCAACACTTCGATTCTAAGAACAACGGCATTGCCTTCAATCGAAAAAGCCCCGGATGTTGCAGCTCTCGCAATTGTGAGGTTGACAATCGCTGCCCGGATCAGTTCTTTTTGTTTGTCGGTGAAATTATAATCGGCACAGTCACCGAGTGTGGCCGAAATGAATTGGTCTTGAACTTCTCGCATAAAAGGAATTAAAGACAAAAATGTTTGTGAACTTCCGTTGATGTTGAATACTCTATCAAATTGCTTGACAGTCGAAACCCAAAGACCGTCCGTAATGTTGTTATCATCGATCCCAATTATATTCAAAGCTTCATCTAAGGAGCTGAATGCAAACTGAATCAAATCTCGTTTCAAGTCTCGAACTTGCCACCATTCGGCCTGTACAGAATCGCTGGTGTTATTTGTAAACACTCCATAGGACGTAATATTCAATACGAATCCTGAAAGACCGTAATACAATCCCATGTTGGCTGAATACTCACAAAGTAAAATTCGAGTTTCATCGTCAGTAGGTGCATTTTCAATTTCATTGAACTTTTCTTGCCCAATGATTTGAATGATTTTTCGTTCCGCTTTTTTGGCGTACTTCAACAATTTTTCTAAATCAAAACTTGATGAAACAGTGATGTACTTGTTGAATTCATTTATGTTTTCTATCAGTGCCATATCTCATTAATTAATTACTTCTGTTTGTCCGCTCGTTTCTTTATCCAAAGTTGTCAGAATCACATTTGGAAAACCTGCATCCAAATTATCGCCCCAACCATTCCAATCTCTTAATAGATAGAATGGAAGCAGTGAGATAGTTCGATTGATGACCATATTTGCACAAAGAATCGTATAAGCTTCTCGCTTGTCTGATCCGCTTCCAGAAAGATTTGAACCGCCTGGAATACCTGCTCCAATGATGGACGGATCAACACCTTTAGCAAAAGCAATTTCATAATTCCCTGCGCTCGCATCAGGCAGGAATGAGCCGTCTTTTAGTTTGTCTTCGATCGGTACAATTTTGATAGAATCAACTAATTTGCCGTCATTTCCTAAGAACATTGGCGCATACATGGAACGCCCTGCAGCGGTTTTGCCTGACATGTGATCATCAATGGCTTTCTTCAGTTCTTTTTGTTTTTTCTTCTGATCATCAGGACTGAATTCGTCCCATGCATAACCGCCGTTTTCGTTCATCCCGTAGGCGTTTTTGAAATAATCTTCTGAAATAAGAATTAGATATTTGAATTGCAATTGGTTGTTTGCAATGGCATTTTTAACTTCAGGTACTGATAAGATAAGTTCCGCCCATCCGTTATACAATGGTGCGTGCCAGAATGGTTGATTATAGAAAACTTCGCCATTTTTCACATAATGAAACGGAATAATGAATTTGTGTATTTTTCGTCTCTTGCATTCTTCTTGTATATCTTCAAAGTACTGATACTGTGAGAACATATCTACAATCTCAACGGAGTCTTTATCAGCGTTCTCCCAGTCGCCGCAAATTGCTACTTTTTCAATCCGAGCTGATTTTTTTTCCATGGCCACGAAGCGGCAATGCACTGGCTGTTTTCTTTCGACCTTTACGATTTTCGAATAATCGTTGGAAAGGATGAATTCAGAAAACATCAGTTCATGAATCTCAAGATCGTTGATAGATTCTGAAAAATATAAATTCAAATTGTTTCGTTTGTCGAATAGTTTTAAATCCGGGATTTTCTTGAATGGAATTGGAATTTTCTGACCAGCTTCGTCTTCTTCATAAAGTCTTAAACCAGTACCGAAATGCGCTGCCGTTGCAACCTGCACGACTTTTCCAGCTACGCCTATTTTTTTAATAAGGTTCAACGTTTTCATCGGCTGATTGTTGTCGTCGCCCCAGCTGACTATTTCAATTTCATCAATTTTTTCAGTATCGACATTCTGTTTTTTTATGAAAATTTTGGTTGGTTCAGCTCTTGCATCCGATGAATCTGCCATGTTAGTCACGGCCAAAATGGATTGTTCAGAAACAAAAATACCGGGTGAAATTTCTTTTATCATTAGTAAATTACTTTTTTGCCGTTAAACATTATGATGAAGCGGATGTTTATTTTTTTTATTTCACCGTTTGCCAGCTCTATATTTCGAGTTTGGTTCTCCCAATGATTTGGATTTTTCCGAGCTACATCAGGAGTAAGAAGTTTTTGTAAGGCAGATTTTCGTGTGATTTTATTTTTCGGCTTTGAAACTAAAAGCCGCGCTGAGTTGTACACTTTGAATTTACCTCCCGTTTTAGATTGCGCTGAAAACTCTCTAACGGAAATGTCAAAAGGAACAGCAAAACCGTCCGCCGTTTTTAATTCCATTTGTTCAATAACTTTTTTAAGAAAAATTAAATTCATACTTCAAATATGAAAAAAACAGGAAATAAAAGAAAGGACACGAAAAAAGCCCAGAACTCAACCCTTGTTTCTCATTTTTTCAAGCTTATACTATTGATTTTTAGCGCAATAGCTTTGCGGTTTGATTTTTGACAATCAAAATGCAAAGCCGAGGCACGCCACGCCCTTACGGAAAAGCTCACTTTCCTTAATGATAGAAAAGCGAAATATGAAGTGTAAGACTCCTGAACACTTGAAATTGAAAAAAAATTAAGAAAGTGAAACGAAAAAGGCAGAAGACTGACCTCTTACAACCTCATGCCACCTCCAGTATAGATAATAATCTGCGGTGTCACTTAGATGAGTAGCATGTTCAGGCAATATATCTGAATCTCGTTCAGAACTCTTGTCTTTACCGAAATCTGATGTTGCTTTAATCTCAACTTCTGTATTTTGAATTGAAATACAGAGGTTAGGGCAATTATCTCGATTGACACGCCATTTTGGGAGGTTTCGCTCCCGTTCTTTGAGTATAGTGTTCAGTACAGTGAATTTATCCGAGTGTAATGGATTATTAGTTTTCGGTGTGTGATTGACTACTCGCCAGCCAAGATCCCGGAGTTTCTTCTCCATTTTGGTCGATATTAGAACACCGTTCTTATCTCTTTCCTTGAATGCTTGAGCATCGTGTCTGAGATATAGAGTTTTGTTTGTTTTCTTGTGAGCTTCATAATAAGCATCAAACTCATTCATTAAATCCTCCCAGTCCTTTGGAGATTTGACAAAGAACTCCTTCAGCGTTCTTTCTTCATTGATTGAAGATAGATATTGCCACACCGTAGCGGAATTGATTGCCGTTCCTGGATCGATAACCAACGATAAGGGAACACCCTTGGTTAGATCAGTGTCTTGACGGCAATTGTTATTCTTGGCTGGAATATATTTCTCACCAAGTTCATAGAGATAGTCTAAGTCATACTTATACGAATAGGTATGTATATCTTCATTAAAGAAAGGGTAGAAGCCATTCAGAACCGCAGGCGGTCGAATGTTCATAATCTCTGCATCATAATGTAAATCGCTGGGTGCATTCGAACGCATGCGATCAAACCAATCTGCTGACAGATTATCTTTATTTAATAAGGCATTGGCACGAATAAACTGATACTCATCAGGATTCCTTTTTGCCTCAATTTCCATATCAGTGAACCAGCGCCCACGCTTCGTGAGTGGAGTAGAGCTGGCAAATATCTCAGCATTCTGTAGGGTGGAATGCTTAAATTGAGATTTAACTGAACGGTTCGTGGACTGAACATTGAGGAATAATCTTTCCTTATTAAGCAATGCAGCTTCATCTCCTATCACCCAATAAGCATTTACTCCACGCCCATCATTGGGCATGTCAAGCGACACCATTATCGCTATCGCACCATTCCTAAAGTGAATAACATTGCGCCAACTGGACGGTGCTTGAAAAGGAAGTTGAAAGCCAAGTGAAACACCAGATTTCCCTATAACATAATCGTAACCCTCGTATAGACCAAACATTGCCAAACCTTCCTTAGTAGCAGGAAGTGTTCGAGAAAGCATCTGTTTGTAAGTTTCCCCAACCAGCACTCCAGTACTGCCTGGCATCTGACGAACACATTCTTTTAAATACCATCCAAGAATAGTACTCTTACCTGTACCTCGTCCCCATTCGAGATAAATAAAACGCTTTTTCCCACGTCTGTTGGCTTCAATAGCAAACAACTGGGCAGGATTAAGTTTAACAATTTTAAGGTTTTGTTTTATCATCTTTAACTTCCTCAAAATCTATATCCTCAACACTTACTTCATTTAAATCAACAACTCCTTCTTCAAGCTTCTTTAAAACTGCTTTCTCCATTTTCTTAGAAATCTTCATGTGATAAGTGTGTGCTGCTATCTTATCAGGCTCAACATCTCCAGACCTATCCGTAAAATCAAATAGCCTTTCGTAAGAATCAAGAATTTTATTGGCTGCCTCCCAATTCCTCTCTTTGATAGCATTTTGATATAGAAACCATCGCTCTTCTCGCAATACCATCTTCTCACCTCGAGTGTCCACATCATCAATGTCTCCATACAGCGCACAAGCAGCAGCATAGTCTCTGTATGCTGTTGCAGGACTCACGCCAAATTCTTCAACAGTCTTGTTAACAGCCTGTTGTTTACTGTACTTGTTTCTAAGTCGCAATGAAAATATAAATCTCATTCTGTGATACAGCTCTTGTTCCTTAGCTGTCAGAACAATTTTATCATCCAAGAAGTGCGCTTGAATTCGTTGAAAACGACTGTCTTTTTTAAATTTTATAAGGCCTCCCATTGAATTCTTTCACCGTTTAATTTCAAAACATAATCAAGTGAATTAGCTTGCATATACTTCACCCAGCGGTCAATCGTTACATCAGCAAACTTCGTATCCAACTCCATTCCACGACAAACACGCCAAGTCTGTTCACACGCCACAAGCGTTGTTCCTGAGCCAATGAACAAATCAGCAACCAGTTGTTTCTGTTTAGATGAATTTTTAATCAAATAAACAATCAAATCAAGTGGTTTCATTGTCGGATGTTCAGCATTCCTTTTGGGTTTGTCAAACTCCAAAACTGAAGACTGTTTTCTGTCAGAATACCAATTGTGTTTGCCCTCTGAGTTCCAACCGTATAAAATTGGATCATGTACTTTCACCGTCTCGGCCGTGTTTGTCTCTGAAAACAAAATCGGTTCATGCTTCATGTGATAATCGAGTCGACCCAAAACAAACTGATTCTTCACCCAAATTAATACAGATGAAATCTTGAATCCAGCTTTGATCATTGCCGTGCGAAAATTGATGGCTTCCAAGTCTGAATAGAAAACATAAGCAGCAGCTCCGGGATTCATTTGCTGAAAAGTATTTTTGAAAAAATCAAATAGAAAATTGTAGAATTCTTTATCTCCTAAATTGTCATTCTTAATCTTCATCGCATCCTTTGTCCCACCTTGATAATCCACATTGTAAGGTGGATCTGTAACCAATAAATCAATTTTATCAGTGCCAAACAACTTCTTATAGTCTTCTGGATTTGTGGAATCACCACAGACAATCCGATGAACTATTCCCTTACGGAGTGAATGCAATTCATAAACATCACCCGAAACCGTTCTGGAGTTCTCAGGAACTACGGGTTCAAAGTCTATTTCTGACTCATTGCTAATCAATATATCATCAGGAATATCAAAATCCAAACTCAGTCCCAAATCATCAAAATTGAACTCAGAGAAGTGTTCTAACAGTAAATCAATATCCCACTCACCGACCGCTACATTTGAACGGATATTGTACTCTTTCAATTCTTCTTCAGAAAGAGATCTATTCGGAACACGAACATCAATCATATCCTCACCACGACCAATTTCAAACAAAGCAAAGACTCGCTGATGTCCTGCAATGATGGTATTATCTAAATTAATCGCAGGTATTTCAACCAGATTAAACTTCTCCAAACTTTCCTTCAGCTTCTGAATTCTTTCTGGAGTTCTTTTGCGTGGATTATAAGAATAAGGAATCAAATCAGAAACCTTTCGTTGCTCAGTGTACCACTCCAGTGGTGCTATTAATTCATCCATTGTTTATTATATTAGAAAGTTTATCAATATCATTCTGCAACTCTTGCAGTTCAGATTTCTTTTGAAACAATTTTGATTTCAATCTTTCGATTTTACCGGGCTTGTCTTCTTCAGCAATTTGAAGCTCAATGTTTTCTATTGTCTTTTTTCGCTTACTCACATTCACATACAGCCGTTGTCGTTGTTTGACCATTTCCATCGGTGATAACTTAGAAAAATCCGTGGTGGATTTCGTAGGCAAAATCTGACCGGTGGTGTCATAATGATCCAGAATCTGCCAGCATTTCTTATTCACTTCAAACTGTTTCCAGATTTCAGTTTGAAGCTCCAAGGCCGACAATTCATCATCTTCCGGAACTGCATTTAATTCAACCTTTAGCGATGAAGCACGTAGAAATGAGTTGATTCTTAGTTGATAGATTTCGTGCAGTTCTTTGGGATAAGCTGAAATTGGTTTTTTAGTAGTCACAGCCTTTTCTGGTGATTTGTCTACGATTGACAAAACAGGGGATTGTTTTGTCTTAACAGTTTTTAGTGTTTGGGTTTTAGCAATATTACTAAGCGCTATTCTCATCTTCATACGGTTCAATGCAGATTCCTTTGCAAACTGTTTTAGAAATTGCTTATTCTTGACATGCTTCGCCAACAATCGAAAACCGTCTTGGTAATCTCCATATCCTGCTAACCAATCAGATATATTCATAACTATTAATTATATAACAAATATGGAAAGTGAGCTATTAAAAAAAAAGGACAAAGAAAAAAGCCTTCCAACTCGTGAAAGGCTTTACTACTACTAAAAAAACCATGAAACTACACTTAATCTAATAATTTCTTTAAAATCTTCACATCTGATTCGCGACGATGACTAATAGCTTTTTTAATCTTTTCTTTTTCAAAATCCTTTAGCCAATGCTCTGCCCCTGGCAATAATCCTAAATAAGAAAAGCCTGATAAATATAAATCAGGTGCATTGATAGGCACACCAAATCGAAAGTCAACAATCGAATTATCTGGCAATAAATACCTCCGATTTCTTTCACCCAAAATTTCAAAACACTCTCGCACAGGCTTTGTTTTTACAGTTTTATCGGGTTTTGGTTTTGACTGTTCTGTTTTTTCAACAAAAGGCGTTACAGCCTCAGCAGTTTCCTGTTTCTGGGCCGTAACATCTTTTTTTGTTTTTTTCGATTTTGCCATAACATATTAATTAAAAAATCAATCAGTTTAACCTTCTGAATCACTTTCAGTATTCAAAGGAATGTTGCCTGAATACTCAAACATATTCGCATTACTGATGATTGTACCTGTACCTCCGTTGTTGTCTTCTGGACTGGTGCCTGTCGATACTTCTAAGTTGTCGATATAAGCAGGCGCCAAATCTGTACCAATAACAAACTTTCTACCGTTCAAATCTCTAACTATAAAGATTCCTGGGATGTTCTTGTAAAGTCGTTTGAATCCTAAAACAGCAGCTTTTGTTCCTGGAACAAATATAGTCAAGGTGGTTTGGTCTTTTTTATTTCCACGATTCCCAACCAATGCTGTGCTGGCAGAGTTCAAATCAATCTGTAAATCCAGTTTCACAAAACCTTTTCCAACGATTGGCTCAATATCAGCTGTGATTGTACCCATGTCTTCGTAACTTGAATTAGCATCCAAATCTGGGATAGTAATCGTTTTCAAAAAAGGCTTTGGAAGAAAATATACCTCTGGAGCTAATCCAGCCTGCAATTCTTCGTTTGGACATATATTGATATCCTCTAATGGGATATTCTCAAAACAATTTTCTGTTGCCATTATTTTATTTTTTTGTAAAGGCAGGCAAAACACCTGCCTTTGATTTAACTATTAACTCTCAACTATTAAAGTTGTACTTCCGTATATATCAGGATTAGCCACTGAAGTAGCTGTTACCGTGTAAGTCGTTTCCGGAGTCTCAGCAGTCAATGTAACTAATCCGGAATTCTTATCAATTGAAACATCTACATCGGGTGAGATGCTCCATTCCACATCTTGTACAGCTTCTAAAGGTAGTACCTCTGCTGAAAACTGAACCGTTCCATTCGCTGGTGGCTTAGTACTATCAGTAGGAGTCACTGTGATTGATTCTGGATCTGGATGAAGCGGAGTCAAATCAACATCTTCATTTGGATAATAAAGTTCCATCAACTTCTCATTACCAAGTCCTCTCGTACTATCAGCGAAATTTGCCACACAAACAGCTTCGTTGATAAGGAAATCCCATCCCTTCCAGAATTCTCCAAACACTTTAACTTTGTAATCTTGCACTTGAATGTCTGTAATCGTTGGCGGCTCTTTGATATCGATTAGATTCAGCAAATTGCCATCTACAGTCGCAAACATGATGGTGTCATCCAAATTTTCAAGGCCTACCAATTCTCTTTTTCTCAACGGAGTTTTGGTAATGTCTCCCATTCCGAATGTAGGGTAGTGGCCATATTTGTCAAAATAGGCCTGCTCATACATTTCTTTGATGTTGTCTGACACAAAAATCTTGTTGATTTTTCTCTTCAAGATTTTTGGCAATTGTCGTTCAAAACTGCTGATTTGTTCAATCACATTTGAACTTGTCAAAGTAGAAATAGGTATCTTAAAACAAGGATGATCGCTATTTTCAAGCATTTTCGGCACGATTGTGTTCATTCCATCAATTGAAAAACCGAATTGACCTGAAGCATTAGCAGCGTTGTATTCTCCAATCATTGATAGCAAAGCAACATCATCCGTTACTTGTGTCATTATCCAGTCCAAGATGCGTTTAGCAATCTCTTTATCGGTCGGTTTTTTATCCTCTTCGTACCATTCAGCCAAAAATGTTCCCAAAACATCGGCTGGAACAAAGCCAAAGTTGATTTTCTGATGAAAATTCTTCAGCTCTTTGTCTTTTACATGAAACTCACCAAGTTCTTGCCATTCTGGCTTGAAACCTTGAACCACATGCGTCATCAATGAGTGAAGCACTTGGTAAGATCCTTGGATTTTTGTGACTTTTTTGGCGTAATTATCTAAAGGTACATTCAGATTTCTGGCAAAGTCAGCCTTTACCACATTTTTATTCTGAACCACATAACGCTGCATTTCAGCAGCTAATAAATTTATATTAATTCCTGACATGATGAATTATTTTACAAGTGAATCAAAAATTGCAGTCGTTTCAGGCTTTGTGTTCACTGGGTCACCCTCCGAATGAACTTCGGTTGGAGTTGCTCCAGGTTTCTTGCCGTACTCAACCAAGGTATCTGCCATCAAATTAATGTCTTCTACTTTGGTTTGGGTGGATTCTAAACCGACTTTGGTCAGTGCCGCATCTACAGCATTTTCCATTTCGGTTACCTTTGTTTCCAAAGCTTGATTTGCGGTTTTTACAGCATCAAGCTCAGTTTGGAGATTAGCCAGCTTTTGACCGTCTCCAGGATCAGTCAGAGCCGCCTCAATCTGTGTAAGCTGCTCTTCATTCAAGCTGACTGTTTCGTTCGCTGCGAAAATGTGAGATTTCTTCGTCTCTACATTAGCAAGTCCGAGTACAGCCGCCAACTTTGGGAATGAATTTTCCTTTGACATATCTGTATTTAAATTAAAATTTTCATTATTGTCTTTCGATTGAGTATGAAGTTCAATCACCTTTGATATCGCCGTGTCCAAGCTGCCAAGCTCATCTACCAAGCCGAAATTAAAAGCTTGTTCTGCTCCCCAGCTACCACCTTTAAATACTTTTTCGTTCAATCCCGGTCGGGCAGATTTCATATCTTCTTGAAATCTGGCAACCAATGGATCCAATATGTTTTTGATGTATGGTTCCGCATTGTCATTTTCTGTCAATTCGCGCCATTCCAGATTCTTTTCGGTCGATTCTGTTGCATAAACCGATTGAATTTTTGCACCCCATTTTTCAATCATTCCTGAAAAATCTATAAAATGGGAATAAGCGCCAATGCTTCCAATCGCTTCTGCGCGTTTGTTAGCCACAATGTAGTCAGCAGCATTACCTATATAGTAAGCAGCCGAGCATAGAAAGCCATCCGTGTATGTAACTATCGGTTTCGAAAATGAACGAATGGCATCATACAATTCTGGTGTACCATAAGATTGCCCACCACCTGAGTCAATGTCCAAAACCACTCCACAAATGTTTGGATCGGATTCTATTTGGCTAAGTATTTTTTGATAAGCCTTGCTTCCCAATATTCCTGACCAACCGTCGGAATACTTCATTATTGGATGTTTAATTGAAATAACAGCAACATGTGCTGTGGAGTTTTGCACAGGTGTTTCTGATTGTGCTTGGACAATCATTTTTTCTTCATCTATTTTTTCAATTGATTGCCTTCCTGCTACTAAACTTATAATTGCTGGAGCAAAAGCTTGCGCATATTGTTCGTCAATATAAAAATTAGATGAAAAAATCCGTTGTAATGCTAAAATGTTACTCATTTCATGCAATTGCGTTTCATTATTAAATCTGCAATTACAAAGTTTATTAATTAATACGTGCTTCGGAAGGACTGTATTCTTTCCCGAGCTGCAGGAAAATATATATCACCAGAGATATTAATTTGAAATCCGCTTAATGTTTCACGAAAAATGAAATTTAGCAACTGATCTTCAGTGCCAATCCAATACTTATATGTGCTGGTGCCTATTACAATAGCTACTTTACGATTCGTAAATCGGTTCAGGACATTGAAGTTTTTCAAATTATTATCTACTAATTGAAATTGGAAATCAATTTGCCATGAAACTCCAGCGTTGCTTGTTCGTTGTCGAAAATTTATTGAACCATCTCCCGGGCGAACTCTGAAAGAATGAGAATTACCATGCGTGATGAAATCATTTTTGGTTGGAATTTGGTTTTTAAGCATGTTTCTAACGCTTAAGTTCTTGAAAGGCAGGGATATAGTAATGTTATCTACTTTCTTTTCGATGTCGGATGGCAAATTTAAATTCATATTCATTTTTATTGAAAATTACGGACAAATCCCACGGATGTTTATTTTGTCTATTCTTTTATTTTAATCCATTATAAATCAGATGATTAGGGATTGCTAAAGCGACAACGTAGTAAATACGTTAGAGTCGCCTGTTTTTATTTCCGTCAACCATCATGAAATCTTGTTTTTTTCGCTGGAAATCACGGTATATAGATTCTATATTAATATCGTCTGGTGAGATCTTGTGAATCTCACAAAAATCAAGGATGCACTTCTTGAATCCAGTTTTATTCGTTTGGCTGTAAATCAAAACATGATTGAAAAGCATTTCCCGAAAATATTTATCTAAAGTTCGACCTATTAACTTGAGCTGCGAATGACTGAGATAGCAGCCTTGTCGATTGAAAAATGAATAGCTAATCGAAATCGGATACAGTTCAGTTTTAACTGAATCTCGTGGATCTGTCTTATTTACAATCTTCACTTCTTTTGAAAAAAATGGAATGAGAATCATCCCTAAGAATTCATTTTGTGTAAGGTGATAATCTGGGCCGAATTTCGATATTAGAAATTTATAAACATGTGGCGCAACAGGAATGTGAAATACTGCAAATCCTTTCATGTTTCAAAATTAATCAAAAAGTTGATAATTATCAACCGGATATTCAACATTTAATTAGATGTATAAAACTGTGTACGCGAGTAATGCAGCCAAACATCTGTAAGACTGTAAGGAGCTTGTAAGATGTTGTATTTCAAACACTTTAACCTTTCATTCAATCTGTAAGAGTAAAAAATAAATCTGTAAGGATTTATGATTTTACATTTCCTTACAGATTTATTTGTAAGACTTACAAATAATAATAATAATCTGTAAGCAGTTAAACGCTGTGCTGTATTGCGTTTCGCAAATTCCTTACACTCTTACAGATTAATTCCTATATTTAGAACTTGGAAGGTTGCAAGGGGTCGAGCTGAGGTGTTGATAAAAAAAATCCCAGCACACAGGCTGGGATCTTCGGTTATATTCTTGTTAGCGGCAAGCGTATGACGAGCCACCTAAAAAGGCAACTCATCATCACTTACTTTAACCTTTGCCAAAATTTCTTCGGCTTCCTCAATTTGTGCTAAAGTGTGGTTGCGTTTATCATCCATCACTTTACGGGCTTTTTCAATAGTGTAATCAGACAGTTTTTCAACTGCAATGCGTTTCTCAACCCACTTTTTAGCAGCTTCAAAAACATCGGAAGCCTTTTCACCAGCTTCAACTTCTAATTCAATTTCAATTTTGGCATTCTCGTAGTTGCCTTTTGAAATCAGACGACTGTAAACAATTTTGTTCGCTTTCATTTTGATAATTTTAGAACGCCAGCCGCTAACAAGGTATTGCCAAAAGTGGGGGCTGACGTTCCACTAATAAGCAATTGCACTACATTGAACTTTTGTGCTTCTGATGGGCTGTTGTGCAAGTAATCCCCACCTTCGGCAATACCCGAAACGTTGTGTGCTATTTGGGATAGACCCGTAAAACAACATTCTGTGGAATGATGATGTCGATAAAATATAAACTATCCTCCTTATTTTTCAACTGTATTCTACTTTCATTAACCCATATAACACTATCGCATTCATACCAATCAGAACCTATATGATTTGATAATCTTACATCATACTTTCTATTAATCTTCGCAACTTCTTGTTGAGAGTGTTGTTTTGGTAAATCACAAGAAAACAGTACACAACACAGTATTGCCAAAAGGCAGACTGATGTGCTAAATTGAAGTTTTGTAACTTTTTTCATCTTTTATACTATTTTTAAATTTTGTATTTCTAAATCCTGCCCTTCGGCAATACTCTGCACGTTAGCTGCAAGTGCTACATTATCGCTCCGATTGAAGTTTTCTACTATCAGACCGTAATTAAACATTTTGCCCACGCTCTTTTCGTTTTACACGAGCAGGTTTGTCTTTACACATTTCATCAGGCCATCCAAGTGCTTTCTTTACAAAGTTTCCACCTTCGGCAGCCTGTTCGCAATCCTTTAAGGATTTGCCCCAAGTGCAAACCGAAGTTGTTCCAGTTTCTTCATCCCAAGCAACCACAATCACTTGTGTATAGCCGTGTTTGTTTCCAATTTCTTTTGCATCCTTAATCGGTATGCGTTTTCCAGTTTTTGACATATCTATTTATTTTAACAAGTACAATTTTCAACAGGCTTTCTACATCCGTAACAATGTAGTTCCTCTCTCCAACTTCGAGAGCATCCCATATACAAAGACCATTTACCACGGCATTTGCTACATCTTCCAAAATCTCTATCCTTTCGTTTTGATAGTTCCTTTTCCAGTTTTTCAGTTGATATATTTTCTAAATCCATCGCTCAAAATGTTTAATTACTTCTTTGGTGCTTCGATTAAAATTTTGTGCTATTAGACCGCACCAGACAGCTAACAGCACCTAACAAAAATGGCTGCTACAAGCATTAGTTTTTAATTCAGAAGTTCTTAAAAGCAGCCACTTCTGTTAGGTGCAAACCGTTATATGATACCTAAGAAACAGAACCAAACACATCAATCTCAATTCTTTTTTCAAGAACTTTCTTAAGCGTTGCATCTTTTCTCAACGCACCTGTTTTCGTTCGCTTTGGCATAAATAACATTCTTTGTTTTTGCAGAAGCAATAAGTCATCAATCAATTTTAAATCATTGAAACACTTTCCGCTGTTGGGTTCTCGGAATTTTCAATAATGCTTTTAATCATTATTTCCTTTTCCATCGGTTTGGTAATTACATTTAATTCATTCATAATTTTAAAATTTAAACATCATAAAACTTGGGTTTTGCGTTATGGCGGTTGACGTGCTGAAATCAACCGCAGTAATTTCGATGATTTCAAGTGTTTATTTAAGGGGTGCTCCGGACTTTTTACTTGTTGGGTTTTCGGGGTTTCGGCCACGAATTGCGCCTATCATTACTCCTTGATTAGCCTGGGTGTCGATGGTTTGGGCAACACCTTCCCCGACTCCGCTGAATAGGTCTAAAAATATCATGGTAAAGTTTTAGTTAGTTTCTTGTAAGCTTTATGTACACATTCTATTTGAAAATAGCAGTCATCCAGTGGGTTGTGTTCATCCCCCTTGAATTCAGTTGATTCTTTGACTTCTGGAGCTAAAGACATTAAAGTTCGAACATCCCTTTCTTGATAATATCTCCAAGGGACTTCCACATTGACAGCTTCATAGGCATTAATTAATATTCTGCAATCAAAGTTTGGTGAGTTCGCCCAAACATTTGTTCTCTTGCCAAACATTTGCTTCAACTCGATTAGCACATAAGATAAGGGCAGTCCACCTTGAAGGCAATTAACTAACACTTGGTGATCTTCCCGAAGCCACCATTCCAAAGTTTCTGCATCTATGTTCAAACCTCTATCTTGACAGTTTTTTAAGCTAATATTTTTATGATACTCCTTACCTACATCTCCGTTTTCTATATTAAACTCAACGGCGGCTATGCTTAATATCGCAGAATTATTTCTTGTGCCTAATGTTTCTATATCGATCATCAGATCGTTGTAATCTTGTTTGTCCATTTTACTGTGTTTTTGGTTAATTTATTAGAAATGATTTTTATTTGATTCAATAAAAAATTTAACAAATAATAATAATAGTACAATTGATAGTATTGTCGCTGTGAATGTTAGTATCATATTAGTTGTTTTAATATTAAAATAATTTTGGAAATAATTTTCTTATCTCCGGGATGTGCGTTACATCCCTGCCATAATCAGCCACATGATTGACCAATTCTTCCATTCCGAAAGCTGTATTCTCCACCGCAGCCGCCACGATGGCAAAGAAACCATCGTTCGCTGATGCTGGCCACTCCCATGCGACGTAAACCATCCAACCTGTTTCGATTGGCTCGATGATTACACCGCCAATGGCTTTATCGCTAACGATTGTGTAATTTTTAGATTTTGTTTTGATTGAGTTCATAATTGTTTTTTTAGTTGTTTTTGTTCAAAATGGTTGATTAATTTGATTTGAACTTCATTTAGTTTCTGGCGATATAAACTTTCTCCTTTTTTATTAATTTCATATTGATTGAAAATGAAACCTGTTTTTTTGATTCGCCCTGGCTTTTTTTGATTCGTCCTCCAACACCAAGGTTCTATGATGATTTCATATGTTCGTTTGTATGGATCATAATCGGGTACAACCCGATACCCAATCTTACTCAGCGCTAATATGATTTCGTTCGCCTCCATTTTTATAGATTAAAATCATTCAATTCGTCATTCAGCCAATCATCTTCTGGTGCAATCGGTTTTTCAAGTGTGCCTTCATCTTCTTTTGGGCTTGTTTTTAGCAGAAAATGATGTTGCACGCTTTTGCCATCTACCCACATGAATATTCGTCCATCTTTCGTTGTGCATTTCTCTTTCGGGTCAAGAATCACATCGTTGTAAATACACCAGTGCTCCAACTTCTTGTTAAAGTCTTTTGCGCTCGATGACGACAGCGAGCGTTCTTTTTCTTTCATGTTTTCGTAAGCTTCCATTTTGTTAAAGAACTTATCGTCGTCAATTTTATAATTCAAATAGTCGGGTAAATACAAATCTGCCCAGTTCTGGAATGCTACACCCATAATTGTTAGCGAATTTCGTTTCATTACATTTCCTTCAGGAGCAGTTAATTTTTCATTCACAGAGAAGTAAAATTGCAAGGCTTGTGCGGAGAAATTTATGAAACGATTCCACTGAATGTCGTCCCAGTCATTAAAGAATAAATGCCCAAAGTCATCCATTGGTGTGCGGCGTTCCATGTCCTTATTTTCTGCGTGATAATAGTTTGAAAACACTCCAAGCAACAATCTGTCTGTTGTAGAGCTGGAGGTGTCTCGAATTGCGTAATTCGTTGAAACCGCCATTTTGGGTGAAATTGAAAAAGGAATCACATACGGCTTGTTGTTTTTGGGATTCACACCAAAATCACCCGTAATCTTCGTATAGATCTGTCCGACATCAAAATATTTATTGGCATCGTCAAACAGTAGATAATCAGTGTGTTCGGTAATACCGTCGTACAGGAATCCATTTTCGAACAACTTCCTGTTTCTTGCTTCACGAACTTCTGTGTTCATGAAAACCCGGAGTGAGTTTGAAAATAGAGATTTACCAGTTCGGCCATGGCTCTCATCATCGTCCACTATTTCATTGTCCATTAGCCAGACCAACCAAGCTTTGTTTGGGTCTTTATAGCGGTGCAGTAGGTATCCATAGATAAAAATCTTATTGATTAAATGCAATTTTTGCTCAAGAATTTCATCCTCAGTCAGCCCGATTCCAGCTATATTGAATCGATTTTCTTCCCAATATTTTTCTTTCTCATCTTCCGATTTATTAACCAATGCATAGTTTTCTTTTTGCCAAAATACACGACTTGTATTGATTAGATAGTTTAAAAACTCACAATCAGAATTATCAATTCTTATGTCCCAATCACCGCCTTTGTCTTTCCATATCGTGAAGTACCTGTCTTCAATATTCAATTTACGATCATCCAACCTGAAACCGTACATCTTCCGTATTTTGTTTTCAATCAAGTTTTCAATCCATGTACTTTTGTCGATTTTAGATGAGTCGATTTTTGAAATTGTATTTTTAGTGATTTTCCAAATTTGTTTTCTGAAAAAGAAAAGTTGGTGATTTCTACCGTAATTAGTGAAATTTGGTTCTATAGTTGGTAAATTGATGAGTGAGCTCTCACTCATCTTATTTGAATTGTAGATCATGTTTCGCAGCGAATTACTTATGATTCTTTCCCCCAGTTCTTGCTGTTTCTTTTCCATGAAATTATTCACGAAATCTTTGACCTGTAAATAATTTACCCTGTAAATCATGTGATCCTTTGCCCTGACAAACAAATAATCTTCTTTGTTTTCCGGATTCTCCATGCGGTGAAATCCACACAGCGAAAGGAAGTAATAAGCATTCACGTTGTTAAATTCATAATTCACACCATTTTTTGTGTACCTAACGTCCCAGAACTGACAGGTTTTTGCGTTGTCAAGCAACAGCCGGATCTGATTCTTCATGTTCCAGGTGTTATGTCTTAGCTGGTTACAGTAGTCAAGGAAATCCTTTTTTGAATTGCCTCTGAAATCCTTTGACCGGCTCAATTCATCAGGAAGCCAGGCGGTGTAAATATCCATGTAAGTCAACGCCAAATCCGTTCCTTGTTCACGACCTGTTTTGTCGATGTCGGGAACATTCACAATCTTTTTCGACATGTTTCTCAGTTTAGTGTAAAGACCGGTATCAAAGTTTGCGGTCTCAGAATTCAGCCATACGACCAATTCACCGGCACCGGCGAGGTTGAGCGCATCACGGTCGCCGGACGCCAGGACTATCCGTTCAAGTTTCGTTTCTTTTGGTTGGGAATCGGATTCTTCATCCATGTTCTCATCGCTTGGTTGAATGGCTGCAAATTCCTTTTGAATGTACTCAAGCCCAAACACATGATTTTTTGGACGGCCGCCAATATGAAAAAATCGGTAAGCTTTGTCTTGGGATTTCGGTTGCAATACTTTCATCCATTCCTTGCCGTCTTTGTCTTTGTTGACAAATGCGAAAATCGGGAAATGCTCAGTACTACTGATCTGAACGATTTCATTGTTTTTTTTCTTTGCGTAAAAATCAACCGAAAAAAGCTTGTACCGATTGCAAACTTCTTGTGTAACCAATGGCCCTAAGACATTTAGTTCAGCTTCGGTAAATTCTGTTTTAAATTGAAAATAGAAATCGGAATCAGAAAATTGATCAAGATAGTCCACTTCGGTTGGTTTTAGCTTTCTGATTTCAGGCTTTAAAACATTTGATTGACGGATTATTCCGTATTGCTCGGCGAGCTGCATGACAGCGTCACGGTAAGACATCCCACCTTCTTTGGCATAGAGCAGAATAGCGTTCATCGGTTTTGAATCATCGCCAAAATCAGTTACCAACCAAGTTCCTGAGGCATGTTTGTGCAACGATGCTGATGCTGTTTTTTCTTGCCTTATTTTAAAGTTTTTGCCAGGTTTTGCGTGTGGAAAAAGCGATAAAATTATATCAAGACCGCCATTACTGGCTTCCAGTATTTTCTCTGAAATGTCGCTCATGTTATTAATTCTGTATGTAGTTCAAAAAGGCTTTTTTTTCGTTTGTGCTTAATTCCTCAATTATACACACCCATTCGTTATTTGAGTTTTTATAGACAATTTTTCCGTTCACGGAATATTTATCTGTGCTTATATATTTTATTTTAACAGACATTTTAATCGAGTTTTAGGTTTTTTTGGAACTTCGTTGTCAAATGGTGGTAGGCTCGTGTCATCCAATTGTTCTAATTTTTTAGTGTAATATTTATAAATTGTCATGTAGTTACCGACCGTCATGTCCGTCGCCTTTTGTCTCAGGATTTCTAATTGTTTATTTAGAAATTCCTTTTTTTGTGATTGTCTCGTCTGGTTATTCATATTATTTTTTTTTAGTTCCACGAATTATTTTTTCATTAATAGCAAGTCTTTGCTTGTAGTATTCAATCATTTCCTGATGTTGTTTGATCTTTGCAGTCAGGATTCTGATGCTTTCCTCACATCTATAGTTGTCATTTTTAATCTCTTCCATAATTACTCTTCTGAAAATTGTTTTTTAATTCATCTCTTGCATCTACAATTTTCTGTAGAATGTCAAAAGCTTGTTGATTGCCACGCAGGAATCTCTTCTTTGCCGCGTCAGGACTGATTCCAAGAATCTTGCTAAGTGTCGTGAAATCACCATAGATTAATTTAGAATGCAATTCTTTTATTTTTTGTACTGATGTTGGGTCGGTTTTTGTATTATCCATAATATTGTATTGATGTCATTACAAAGATAGTAAAAATAATTACGATAAAACAAGTATAAACGAAACTATAATTACGATGATTAAAGATAGGTTAACTCAAGTGCTTGAGTATAAAGGGATTCCAAAGGAGTCTTTTTATGAGAAAATAGGTCAGAAATCTGCTAATTTCAGGGGTGCAAACCGAAAAAAAGCTTTGAATTCTGATGTTATCGAAAATATTTTAACGGAAATACCAGATTTGAACTTAGTGTGGTTCCTAACTGGAAAGGGGAATATGTTTCTTGATATTCAAGAAATGAATACGCTTGAAAATAGCGAAGAAACACCAGTACAGCGTATTGGAAGAATTGCTAAAATGGAGGGTATTCCTATCACAACGTTAGAAAATCGCATTGGAATGAGTAAAGGAGCTCTGTCCAGATCTATACGTGTTGGCTCTGACATTGGCGTGAGCTGGATCAGTGCGCTGTCAAAAATCTATCCAAAATACGATATGCACTGGTTGATTACTGGCCATGGAACTATGATTTTAAGACGAGCGGAATCAAAACCTAAAAATTTTGATGAAGTGCAGAAGCGACTTCTGGAATTGCTGTCTCAAAAAGACAAGGAAATCAATGAATTAAAAAAAGAATTCGAATCTTGTAATCCTCGTCAACTCGTTGCAGCAGATTCAAGGAAAAAACTAACAAAAAAATAATAGCTTGTCCCGGGTCATATTCGGGTCAAAAAGGAGATAAGTTTATAATCAGCTAAAATGTATGTAGTTGATTTTCAGATAATAAAAATTAATTTATAATGCAAAAAGATTGTTTTCAAGTCCTGTCCTCGCTACTAAGTGAAAGCACAAGCAGTTGAGTTCAACGTTTGTGCTTTTTTTATTACTGTAAATTGAGCTTTCATTTCAGCGCTTTTTAGAAGTCTATAATTTAAATGAATTTGAGTATTAGGTCGATTTAATATTAATTGATATTGCTCCTTTTAAAGTATAGGGTTAAATTTGCAAACCAAAACTATTTAAAATGGCAGATTACGAATTGTTAGGAAAATTAAATGGTATCAAACAAAGATTTGATGAAATTACTGATTTGATCATTCAACCGGATGTTATTTCCGATCAAAAACGTTATGCCAAATTAAATAAAGAATATTCGGATCTTAAAGAAATTGTAAATAAACAGATTGAATATGAAAATGTGATCAACAATTTGAAAGAAGCCGAAGAAATTATTAATGATGGTAGTGATGCAGAAATGGTCGAGTTGGCAAAACTCGAAAAAGATGAAGCGTTGAATCAGTTGCCAGCTTTGGAAGAAGAAATTAAATTTTTGCTCATTCCAAAAGATCCGGAAGATGAAAAAGATGTTATAGTCGAACTGCGCGCGGGGACCGGAGGTGATGAAGCTGCCATTTTTGTTGAGGACATTTACAGAATGTACAGCATGTATTTCAAAGAAAAAGGCTGGACTTATGAAGTCATCGATGCAAACGAAGCTTCAGTCAAAGGTTATAAAGAGTTGATACTTCAAGTGCGAGGTAATGCTGTTTATGGAACGATGAAATACGAAAGTGGAGTGCATAGGGTTCAACGTGTGCCAGAAACCGAATCCCAAGGTCGTGTTCATACTTCCGCAATTACTGTGGCAGTTTTGCCAGAAGCCGAAGAGGTAGATGTCGAAATCAATCCTGCCGATTTGGAATTTCAAACAGCGCGTTCTGGTGGAGCAGGTGGTCAGCATGTTAACAAAGTTGAAACCAAAGTTATGCTTACACACGTTCCTACTGGTATAGTCGTTGTTTGTCAAGAAGGACGTTCGCAACATGCAAACCGTGAAAAAGCCATGCAACTTCTTAGAACCAAAATTTATGAAATCGAATTAGAAAAAATTAATTCAGAACGTTCAGCCCAAAGGAAATCTTTGGTTTCTACAGGTGATAGATCGGCGAAAATTAGAACTTATAATTACCCACAAGGCCGTGTGACTGATCATAGAATCAATAAATCGATTTATAATTTGGATGCTTTTATGAATGGAGATATTCAAGAAATGATCGATGCCTTGAAAATTGCTGAAAATGCTGAGAAACTAAAAGGCTCAGAAGAAATTTAATCCAAAAAATAATTCTCAACAAAATTATAGGGGAAAATCCTGTTTGAATTATTGAACCTTAAATGATAAATTTAAGGTTTAAATGATTTAAAATCAATGAGGTGAAAGAGAAGTTGCTTCATTTTATATGGAGATTCCAGTTGTTTGATCGATTGCCTTTGAGGACTATCGATGGTCAATTGGTTGAAGTGATTCAAAGAGGGCTGTGGAATAAAATAGATTCAGGACCAGATTTTTCTATGGCTCAAATAAAAATTCATGATCAAATTTGGGCAGGAAGTATAGAAATTCACATCAAATCTTCCGATTGGGATTTGCATAAACATAGCGAGGATCGAGCTTATGAAAATGTGATTTTGCATGTGGTTTATGAACATGATAAAGAGGTGAAATTTATGGTCGAACGTAACATTCCAACCTTAGAACTGAAAAGTTTTATTGCTCCAATAGTTTTGCATCAATACAATCAATTGCTCGAAAACAATAGAAATTTTATTCCTTGTGAGAAAAGTGTTGATTTACTTCAAAGAGAAAAACTCGATTTTTGGTTGGAAAGACTTTTGGTCGAGCGTTTGGAGAGAAAGGTTGGTGAGTTGGAGAATGAATTTTTAGCGAACAATAAAAACTGGGAACAATTACTTTTTAAAAAGTTGGCTTATGCTTTTGGATTGAAAATCAACGCAGATGCTTTTGTGAATTGGGCAAATTCTTTTGATTTTGAAGTTTTGATGAGAAATCAATTGAATCCAGATTATGTTCATGCATTGTTTTTTGGTCAGGCCGGATTTTTGGATTTTGATTCAAATGATGATTATGTAATAGAACTTCAGAAAGATTATAAATTCCTTCAATTGAAATATCGATTGGTGGGAGTTCATGCTTCAATATTTAAGTTTTTCAGAATGCGACCTTCGAGTTTTCCTACCGTTAGAATTATGCAATTGGCAACTTTATATTCACATTATCAGAATTTATTTGCTTTTTTAATGGGTACTCAATCGATTGAGAAAATAAAAGGGATTTTTGAAGACATAGAATATCCAGAATTTTGGAAAAATCATTTCAGATTAGAAATCGAAAGCAGTGTAATTTCAGTCAAATCAATTTCGAATGACCTCATACATCGCATCATTATCAATGTGATCATTCCCATGAAATTTGTTTATGCCAAACATAGAGATATCGATATAGTCGATCAATTGTTGGGATGGTTAACAGAATTGCCAGCGGAGAAAAATACCATTATCAGCGGATATTCAAAATTAGGTTTGAAGGCGAAGAATGCTTTTGAGTCTCAGGCATATTTAGAATTGAAGAAGCATTTTTGTAATGAGAAAAAATGTTTAAATTGCGCCATAGGTTTACAAATTTTAAAAGATGTTTGACAAACTACGTAACTTTTTCGAGAGAAATGGTTTCAATGTTATTTCGAGAATCGCAGATCGCTTTGGTGTGCGAACTTCAAGGCTGAGAATTTTATTCATCAATTTATCTTTCATTACACTCGGAATTACTTTCGCTTTTTATTTGATGATGGCATTCTTTCTTTGGGTAAAAGATGGAATAGTTGTAAGAAGAAAATCGGTTTTTGATCTATAAATGATCTATCAACTACAATCGAATCATGGTTTCTAAGCCGTTTTCCTGAGTTTTAATAATTTTGTTTAGAAAATATTATGATAATAATCAGAAATTATATATTTTAGTTAAAATTTTCAAAAAAGATGTAGATTTATACAATATATATAATCACAAAAATGCACACATGAGGACTTTTGCAAAATCCCAGATTCGTTTTAGTAAATCTCAACGAATGGGGATTTTTGCTTTAATAGCACTTCTGTTCTGCTTCGAAGCTTATGACATCTTTTTCAACAAAACATATTCTCAAACACAATTTGTTGAAGAATCTTTTTTAACCTTACTAAATGATGAAAATATAAATTCAGAATTTTCTATTGATTTGGTCGATGAATCAAAAGATGAACCTACGATCAGTTATTTGTCAAATTCACAAGTTCAATATACACCTTCGACCATTCAATTAATTTCAGAAGAAGATAATGTTCAGAAAAATGTTTCAAGTTTCGACCCCAATTCCTATGGGCAAAGAGATTGGATGAATTTAGGTTTTTCTGAAGAATTATCAAAAGCACTTTTAGATTGTAAAAATAATTTAGGTGGATATTTCAAAACTGTCGATGAAATAGAAAACTGTTTAGGCAATCATAAAGAAACGTTCAGACAAATCGAATCGTTGATTAAATTCAAAACTGTTCAAAACATTGAAGCGACTATTGATTTAGTAGAAGAAATTGAGAGCGAGCCCATTTCTGACCTTGCGACCATAGAATTGATTGAAGAATAATTTGAACCCAAAAGAAAGATTTACAACCATTAATCTTTTTATTAATTACATTTGATTCTCGATTTAGAAATTTAATCATCAAATCATATAGTATAAATAGAATATTCTAATCAATAAATTTTTCATTACTTTTGACAAATTCAAATAAAAAATTGAGAACATGAACTTTGAGATTTCCGAAAATCAAAAATTTATTGCAGAATCGGCCCGCGATTTTGCAAAACAGTATATAGAACCTCACGTTATGGAGTGGGATGAAAGTCAGCATTTTCCAGTTGAAGTATTTAAAAAAGCTGGAGAATTGGGCTTTATGGGAGTTTTAGTACCTGAAGAATTAGGTGGTAGTGGTTTGTCTTATTTTGAATATGTGACTATAATCGATGAGATTTCTCAAATCGATCCTTCGATAGGTTTATCAATTGCCGCTCACAATTCATTGTGTACCAATCATATTTTGTCTTTTGGAAATGATGAGCAAAAGAAAAGATGGATTCCAAAATTGGCGAGTGGTGAAGTGATTGGAGCTTGGGGATTGACTGAGCACAACACCGGTTCAGATGCGGGAAGTATGAGTACAACGGCTGTGAGAGATGGAGATGATTGGATAGTAAATGGAGCGAAAAATTTCATTACTCATGCGATCAGTGGTGATATAGCGGTAGTGATGACTCGAACAGGAGAAAAAGGCGAGAGAAATAATGCAACTGCATTTGTACTCGAAAAAGGAATGGAAGGATTTTCTTCTGGAAAAAAAGAAAATAAATTAGGAATGCGTGCTTCGGAAACGGCTGAATTGGTATTTGACAATGTGAGAGTTCCTGACAGTCATAGATTGGGAGAAGTTGGAGAAGGGTTCAAACAAGCTTTATCCATTTTGGATGGTGGTAGAATTTCAATTGCTGCTTTGAGCTTAGGAATTGCAAAAGGAGCATATAAGGCTGCGCTTAAATATGCGAAAGAAAGACATCAGTTCGGTCAAGCGATAGCAAAATTCCAAGCGATAAACTTTAAGTTAGCTGAAATGGCAACGGAAATTGAAGCTTCAGAATTGTTGATTCAAAAAGCTTCATATATGAGAAATGAAAATTTGCCGATGTCAACGATTGGAGCGATGGCTAAGTATTATGCTTCAGAAGCTTGTGTGAGAATATCAAATGAGGCTGTTCAAATCTTCGGTGGATATGGCTACACCAAAGACTTTCCAGTTGAAAAGTTCTATAGAGATTCTAAACTTTGTACGATTGGAGAAGGGACTACGGAAATTCAAAAATTGGTCATTGGAAGAAACCTTATAAAGGATTAAAAATACATTAATTTTGGTGAATTTAAAATATTTTATATATTTGCACCCTTAAAAAGAGATAAACTATGTTAATTATACCAGTAAAAGACGGAGAGTCAATTGAAAGAGCTTTAAAGAGATACAAACGTAAATTTGACAGAACAGGCGTTATTCGTCAAGTGAGAAGTCGTCAGCAATACGTTAAACCGTCAGTTGCTAAAAGACAACAAATGTCAAGAGCTCGCTACAAACAATACTTGTTGAGCCAAGAAGAAGATTAAATATAATTTACATATTAAAATATACCTGTTCATCAGAGTTTTTATAACTTTGGTGAACAGGTTTTTTTTATGTTAATACAAAGGTTTTTGGATTATTTGAAGATGGAGAAGAATTATTCTTCGCTTACGATTAAGGCTTATGGAGATGATCTGATCGATTTTCAGAAGTTTTATTCGCAAGTAGATTCATCTGTTGACTTAATCCATGTGCGCAGGGTAGATGTGCGCAATTATCTCATGTTTTTATCTGAACATGGGTTCTCGGAAAGGAGCATCAATAGGAAAATCAGTTCGCTCAAATCATTTTATAAATTTTTATTGAAAATCGGTGAGGTGAAATCCTCGCCTTTGAATGGAGTAGTTGGTTTAAAGCAAAAAAACAAAATTCAAATTCCTTTTTCTATCGATGAAATGAATCAATTGTTCAATTCGGATGGTGTTTTTCCGGATAGTTTCGAAGGAAGACGCGATGCTTTGGTGATTGAACTTTTGTATCAAACAGGAATTCGTCGAGCGGAGTTGATACAATTGAAAGTTAATGATATAGATTTTGCTCAAAATCGGATTAAAATTTTGGGTAAAAGAAACAAAGAAAGGTTGTTGCCAATCGGTGATGGTCTACGTGATAAATTGTCTAATTATTTAGAAGAAAGAGCTTTGAGATTTTCATCGACAAATGACTATTTATTTTTGACTTCAAAGGGCAAAGCTTTCTATGATAAACTTGTTTATAAAATAGTTAATACTTATCTTAGTCTTGTTAGTACGAAGTCTAAAAAAAGTCCTCATATGTTGAGGCATAGCTTTGCTACACATATGTTGAATCAGGGTGCAGATTTGAGTGCAGTCAAAGAACTTTTGGGGCATTCAAGTTTGGTTTCCACGCAGATTTATACACACAGTAGCATAGAGCAATTAAAAAAAGTGTTTAATCACGCTCATCCGAGGAGCGAAAAATAGGAAAAAATATGACGATAAAGTTTCAAACTGTAAATTTCAACGCAAAACCAGGTTTAGAAGAATACGTTGAGAAGAAATTAAGTAAAATAGAGCAATTTTATGATAAGATAATAGCAGCTCAAGTTACATTAAGGGTAGAGAACACTTCTGAGAAGGAAAACAAATTTGTAGATATAATTTTAGAAGTTCCAGGTGATGACATCATAGTTAAGAAATCAGGTCAATCTTTTGAGGAAAGTATTGATTTATCAGTAGATACATTAAAAAAATTAGTGATCAGAAAAAAAGAGAAAACAGCAGAGAGATAAATTTTTTAAAATTTTTTTCAAAAAATTTGGAGAATACATAAAACTTCGTACATTTGCAGTCCGTTAATCAAAAAACGGACTGTTCTTTTACATAGACGAAAGATACTAATAAGCCGGCATAGCTCAGTTGGCCAGAGCACGT
>DEQC01000023.1:50807-67069 GCA_002359055.1 Flavobacteriales bacterium UBA3376
GCGGGAATAGCTCAATTGGTAGAGCGTCAGCCTTCCAAGCTGAATGTTGCGGGTTCGAGTCCCGTTTCCCGCTCAACTTTTTTAGCCGATGTAGCTCAGGGGTAGAGCGCTTCCTTGGTAAGGACGAGGTCACGGGTTCAAATCCCGTCATTGGCTCTAAGGGAGAGCGGTTTGCTCTGAAGATGTAGGGAGGTGATGAAGAGGGTTGTTTGTGTTGAGCTATTTAGTTCAATACTATTTGTGTTGAAATTACATTATAATTAAGTATAACATAGAAATTATTTAAAATGGCAAAGGAAACTTTTAATCGTAGTAAGCCGCACTTGAATATTGGAACTATTGGTCATGTTGACCATGGTAAAACTACTTTGACTGCAGCTATTACAAAAGTATTAGCTGATGCTGGGTTTTCAGAAGCAAAGGCTTACGATCAAATCGATAACGCTCCAGAAGAAAGAGAAAGAGGTATTACAATTAATACTTCACACGTGGAGTATGAAACTGCAAATCGTCACTATGCACACGTTGACTGTCCTGGTCACGCGGATTACGTTAAAAACATGGTAACTGGTGCAGCTCAAATGGATGGTGCTATCTTAGTTGTTGCGGCAACTGATGGTCCTATGCCTCAAACTCGTGAACATATCTTATTGTGTCGTCAGGTAAACGTACCTCGTATCGTTGTTTTCATGAACAAAGTTGATATGGTTGATGACGCTGAGTTATTAGAATTAGTTGAGATGGAAGTAAGAGATTTACTTTCTTCATACGAATATGATGGAGACAACACTCCAGTTCTTCAAGGATCAGCTTTAGGAGCGATCAACGGAGAGCAAAAATGGGTTGATTCAGTATTGAAATTAATGGAGTCTGTTGACGAGTGGATTGAACTTCCAGTTCGTGACCAAGACAAACCATTCTTGATGCCTATCGAAGACGTATTCTCAATTACTGGTCGTGGTACTGTTGCTACTGGACGTGTAGAGTCTGGAGTTATCAATACGGGTGATCCTGTAGATATCGTTGGTATGGGTGACGAGAAATTGACTTCTACTATTACTGGAGTTGAAATGTTCCGTAAAATCTTAGATAGAGGTGAAGCTGGAGATAACGTAGGTTTGTTATTGAGAGGTATCGAAAAAGAAGATATACGTCGTGGTATGGTTGTAGCAGCTCAAGGAACTGTTACTCCTCACAAAAAATTCAAAGCTGAAGTTTATATCTTGACTAAAGAGGAAGGTGGACGTCACACTCCATTCCATAACCGTTACCGCCCTCAGTTCTACGTTCGTACTACTGACGTAACTGGTGAGATTAACTTGCCAGAAGGCGTTGAAATGGTACTACCAGGTGATAACTTGACAATTACTGTTGAGTTGATCCAACCAATCGCATTGAACGTAGGTTTACGTTTTGCAATCCGTGAAGGTGGTAGAACAGTAGGTGCTGGACAAGTAACTGAAATCCTTGAATAAATCAAGAATTTAAAATATAAAGAAAGGTGTTTTCGGTTTTCGCAATTCGAAGACACCTTCTTTAAATTAAATACGGGCATAGTTTAATGGTAGAATCACGGTCTCCAAAACCGTTGGTCAGGGTTCGAATCCTTGTGCCCGTGCAATTACAAGATAATTATGAAATTAAAAGAATATATTAGAGGTTCGTATTACGAATTTAAAGATCATGTAACTTGGCCTACCTGGGCTGATTTGCAGCAAGATACAATTGTAGTAGCAATATCAACAGTTATTTTAGCACTCTTTCTGTTCGGTATAGATTCATTATTCGGTAATTTTATAATTAAAAATATTTTCGAATTACTGAGATAATTGTAATTTGAAGAGTAAAAAATATTATGAAAGATAAAAAATGGTACGTCCTGAAAACGATTAGTGGTCGGGAATTGAAGATTAAAAAATATATTGAAAACGAGGTTGAGTACCATAAGCTACAAGACTTCGTAGGACAAGTTGTTGTTCCTATGGAGAAAGTTATTCAAATCCGAAATGGTAAAAAAGTTCAGAAAGAAAAAGTTCATTATCCAGGTTATGTCATGATTGAAGCTTCACTCGAAGGTGAAGTGGTGCATATCATAAAAAGTATCCCAGGTGTAATTAGCTTTTTAAGCGAAACCAAAGGTGGCGACCCAGTTCCAATGAGAGCTTCGGAAGTCAATAAAATGCTTGGTAGAGTAGATGAACTTGCTGTGGCTGACGAAAACTTGATAAACATTCCTTATATGGTGGGTGAAACTGTTAAAGTTATCGATGGTCCATTCAACGGTTTCAATGGAACTGTTGAGAAAATCAACGAAGATAAACGTAAACTTGAAGTTATGGTTCTTATCTTCGGTCGTAAGACACCTCTTGAACTTTCTTTTATGCAAGTAGAGAAAATCTAAATTCAATCAGATTTAAAATATTTAAACCGTTCAATCTTTCGATCGAACGGTTTTTTTTACTTGGTAAATAATAACTCTCTGTACTTCGTCAACGGCCAAAGTTCATCATCTACCATCATCTCTAAATCATCGACCAAATCTCTTATGATATCGAAATATGGTTTTACATTTGACGCGTAAGATTCGGCTTTTTCTTGTGGATTTTCTATTGCTTTGGATTTGTCCATTTGACTCAACAATAAATCAACATTAACTTTTATACCACTAATTCTGTCCGATATTCTTTTGATCAAATCCATCTGCTCTTTAGCCAATTCCTCAAATTCATTAGTTTGAAAAATATTTTTTAAACCTTGAACGTTTTTGATCAATTCATTTTGATAAATGATAGCCGTTGGAGTAATGTGATTTCTGGCCAAATCCGATAAAACCTGAGCTTCTATGTCTATCAAAGCTGAATATTTAGTCAACTTTAAAGCATTTCTCGCCTCAATTTCTACTCGATTGAATATTGAATTTCTAATAAATAAATCAACATATTTTGACTCCCGCTCAACTTTTAATGCTTCGGGTGTAGTATTTAATTTTCTTAAACCTCTTTTTTTAGCTTCGTTCACCCATTCTTGACTGTATCCATCTCCTTCATATAAAATTGATTGTGATGAATTGATATATTGTCTGAGTACATCGAAAATTGCATCTTCTTTATTGGAACCTTCTTGAATCAAACGATCCACTTCAACTTTAAACTTTTTTAATTGATCAGCAACCATCGTATTGATGGCCATAATTGGTTCAGCGCAATTGGCAGATGAGCCGACAGCTCTAAACTCGAATTTGTTTCCAGTAAATGCAAAAGGCGAAGTTCTATTTCTATCGGTATTGTCCAATAATATCTCTGGAATTTTACCTACGATATTCAATTTAACATTGGTCTTTTCATCAGCAGTTAATTTTCCATTTTTTAACTTGCTTAAATCTTCCAATACTTTTGTCAATTGACTCCCAATAAATACGGAAATGATTGCAGGTGGTGCTTCATGAGCTCCTAAACGATGATCGTTGCCAGCAGAAGCTATAGAACTTCTAAGTATGTCTCCATATTCGCTTACTGCTTTGATTGTATTGATGAAAAAAGTTAAGAATTGTAAATTTTTCTCAGGATTTTTTCCTGGACTTAATAAATTTTCACCACTGTCTGTACTCAACGACCAATTATTGTGTTTTCCCGATCCATTGACCCCGATGAATGGTTTTTCGTGTAATAATACTTTAAAATTATGTTTTTTTGCAATTCCATTCATCAAATCCATTAACATAGAATTGTTGTCAACCGCTTGATTGGCTTCTCTAAAAATTGGTGCACATTCAAACTGATTTGGAGCAGCTTCATTGTGTCTGGTTTTTACTGGAATTCCCAATTTCAAAGATTCAACTTCCAATTCTTGCATAAAACGCAAAACTCTGATAGAAATTGAACCAAAATAATGATCGCTTAACTGTTGCTCTTTGGCAGCAGAATGTCCCAAAAGAGTTCTTCCTGTCAATTGTAAATCTGGACGTGAATTGTATAGTGCAATATCGACCAGAAAATATTCTTGTTCCCATCCTAAAGTCGCATAAACCTTATTGATATCCTTGTTGAAATATTTAGCAACTTCAGTCGCAGCTTCATCTATTGCTTGAATCGAACGGAGCAATGGCGTTTTATAATCTAAAGTTTCTCCGGTATATGAAATAAATACCGAAGGAATACAAAGAGTTTTTCCGATGATAAATGCATTTGAAGTGGGATCCCAAGCCGTGTATCCTCTTGCTTCGAAAGTATTTCTAATTCCTCCGTTAGGAAAACTCGACGCATCTGGTTCTTGTTGTACCAACATAGAACCATTGAATTGTTCAATAGCACCTCCATTTTTATCAAGTTCGAAAAAAGAATCATGCTTTTCTGCTGTCGAACCAGTCAATGGTTGAAACCAATGTGTGTAATGAGTAGCGCCTTTTGATAAAGCCCATTCCTTCATAGCAGATGACACTTGATCAGCGATTTCTCTTGAGATTTTTTTTCCTTTTTCTTTGGCTTGAAGAATGTGTTCATACGAATCTTTGCTCAAAAACTTTTGCATCATTTCGTCAGTGAACACATTTTGATTGTAAAGTTTTGAGAGTTTATCAGGGATTTCAACTTTGATAGGTTTTCTTTTGACAGCTTGCTTTAAAGCATAAAATCTTAATTGAGACATAGAAAGGAGTTTTATGTAGTAAAAATCATGCTTTTTACTAAATAAATCAAAGAACCCTTTAATTTTTTTAGTGTTAAATTTAACTCAATTAAAATTAATAGAAATAAAAAAAAGCAGCCCTAAGGCTGCTCGCGCTCATATTAAAAGTTGTCATGCTTATCTGAACCTGTCTACCGATTTTACAAGCTCTTCATCTTTCTTTATATATCGATTTGCTATAAACAGCAACACAATCGATACGAATGGAATGAATAGCCCAATACCTTTCTCCGAATCCGAAAATCCTCCAGGTAATGTAGATAGACTGTAAGCCAGATATCCAATTAACAAAATATTCAATAAAATGTTTAATCTCCCTATTCTCATTTGCAAAATTCTATTCCTAAATAGGAAGATAGTAGCCAAAGATAATAAAGAAGAAATGATAAACAATAATAAAACTACCAAATCATCTTGTGCCTGTACCCATTCTGTTGCGGACTTCCATAAATTAGTTACCCAAACAGATATACCAGACACTATAGCAGCCAAAAATAAGTAGATACTTTGCTTTCTTTGAATCATATTTGCTTAAATTCGTATGCAAAAATAAGATATTTTTCTTTCTATTAAAAAATTAATTCGTATTATTGCAGTGTTGTTCCTAATGACAGTTACTCCACAAAATATTTATTGATTGTCACATTATCTACCTGTTAGGTCCCCTTTTTTTACACAAAAAAATTGAAATATTCAAAAAAAAATAAAACTATACATACTTAAAATTTATGTTTGATATAAATGAACTGAAGGCTAAAAAAGTCGATGAATTACAAGTTATTGCTAAAAATTTAAACATTAAAAAAATAAGTCAACAGAAAAAAATGGAGTTGATTTATAGCATACTTGATCATCAGGCAGATAATTCTGCTATGCAAAAAAAAGAAAATCCTAAAGCAGCTGCTGATACAAATGCTAACAAAAAAACTTCTCCTAAAAGAGAAAATAAAAATCCAGATGATATTAAAGCTGGAAAAGCTCAAAATCAACAGCAAAGAGAATCAATGAAAGCGGAAGAAAAGAAAAACAGTCCGAAAGAAACAACTGCTCCTGAGAAAAATGAACCGAAAACGGAGAGAAAATCTGAAAAAGATGATTCTCATAAGCAAAGTCAACCCACTGCTAAGAACACACAAAAACAAACTTCAAATAAAAATCAGCAACAGCAACACAATCAGCAGAAAAATCAAAGAAGACAACAACAAAACAATAATCAACATAAACAACAAACTTCCAATCAAGAAAACAGCGATAAGAATAAGTATAGAGCAGCTAATTATGAGTTCGAAGGAATCATCACAGCTGAAGGAGTTTTGGAAATTATGCCAGATAACTATGGCTTCTTAAGATCTTCTGATTATAACTACCTTTCATCTCCAGACGATGTTTATGTTTCTCACTCTCAAATTCGATTGTTCGGATTGAAAACTGGTGACACCATAACTGGTGAAGTTAGACCACCAAAAGAAGGTGAAAAATATTTCCCTCTGATCAAAATCAATGAGATCAATGGTAGAACGCCAGATTATGTAAGAGATAGAGTTTCTTTTGAGCATTTGACTCCTTTGTTTCCTGAAGAAAAATTCAATTTATCGGACAATGCTGCAACTCTATCGACTCGAATTGTTGATCTTTTCGCACCAATTGGAAAAGGACAGAGAGGAATGATAGTGGCTCAACCTAAAACTGGTAAAACTGTTTTGATGAAAGAAATTGCCAATGCAATTGCCGCCAATCATCCCGAAGTTTATTTGATTGTTTTGTTGATAGACGAACGTCCAGAGGAAGTTACCGATATGAGAAGAAGTGTAAAAGGTGAAGTAATCGCTTCAACTTTCGATAAAGAGGCTTCTGAACATGTGAAAGTAGCTAATTTAGTTTTGTCAAAAGCCAAAAGAATGGTAGAGTGTGGTCATGATGTGGTGATTTTACTCGATTCAATTACTCGTTTGGCAAGAGCGTACAACACTGTGGCACCAGCTTCTGGTAAGGTACTTTCAGGGGGTGTTGATGCCAATGCGCTTCATAAACCGAAACGATTTTTTGGTGCAGCGAGAAATATCGAAAATGGAGGTTCATTATCGATCATCGCTACAGCTCTAATTGATACAGGTTCAAAAATGGACGAAGTTATTTTTGAAGAATTTAAAGGTACAGGTAATATGGAATTACAATTGGATAGAAAAATTGCCAATAAACGTATTTTCCCTGCCATCGATTTAGTTTCTTCTTCAACCCGTCGTGATGATTTATTGTTGGACGAAACAACTATGCAAAGAATGTGGATTTTGAGAAACCATTTGGCAGACATGAACCCATTGGAAGCTATGGAGTTCTTAAGAGATCGAATCAGACATACTCGTTCCAATGAAGAATTCTTAATATCTATGAATAAATAAATTGAAGATTTGAAAAATTATATTTTTATCTTTAGGTGAAAATATAATTCTAAATCATGCTTCAAATTCAAATTATAAACGGCCCTAACCTAAATATTTTAGGTAAAAGAGAACCTGAATTCTACGGAAGTGAAACTTTTGAAGATTACTTTTATCGATTGAGGAAAAAGTATTCAGAAGTTTCACTTCACTATTTTCAATCCAATCACGAAGGGGATATCATCGATAAATTACATGAAGTCGGTTTTTCCTACCACGGAATTATTCTCAATCCAGCAGCATATACACATTATTCGTACGCAATTGCAGATGCTATCAAAGCCATTGAATCACCAGTGGTTGAAGTTCACATTTCCGATATAAAAAATCGTGAAGATTTTAGAAAGATTTCTGTTACCTCAGAGCATTGTATCCAACAAATTTATGGTAAAGGACTTGAAGGTTATGAATTCGCTTTGAAAGAACTGCTGATTATTTGAATTGAGAAGCGAGGTCTTGATTGATAGAGTCTATATAGTTCAATAGTTCCAATCGACCGACACGACTGTTTGACGAAGTGATAAAAACTTGTGGCATTTCTTCCCACATTTTGGCCATTTCTTTTTTGTATTTCAACAAAGACTTTTGAAGAGCTGCGCTGCTCAATTTATCGATTTTCGTAAAAACCATTGCAAATGGTAGTTGGTTTTCCCCCATCCATTGCATGAAATCTAAATCTATTTTTTGTGGTGGTATTCTACTATCGATCAACACAAAAGTATTGACCAAGTTCGGTCTTTGTGAAAGATAATTGGTAATCATCTTTTCAAATGAAGACCTTTGTTTTTTAGAAACTTTAGCATATCCATATCCAGGTAAATCCACTAAATACCAATGATCCTGAAGTTGGAAAATATTGATCAATTGAGTTTTTCCAGGAGTTCCAGAAGTTTTGGCCAAATCCTTTCGCTCCGCCAACATATTGATCAAAGAAGATTTACCAACATTCGATCGACCGATAAATGCATATTCAGGTAGATTGGGTTCAGGGCAATCTGTCCATTTTGATGCACTTTTAATAAATTGAGGATTTAATTTCATTGTTATTTTACCATCAATTGATTGTCAATCAACCATTTTTCCAGCAGTCTATTGAACTCTTCAGGATGTTCCATCATTGGTACATGACCACATTTGTCGATCCAGAACAAAGTTGAATTGGGCAACCCCTCATTGAACTCAATTGCAACTTCAGGTGGAGTTACATTGTCCTGTTTTCCCCAAATTAAACATACTGGTATATGAATGTTTTTTAAATCATTTTTCATGTTGTGCCTAATTGCACTTCGAGCTATGTATAAAGTCTTGATTGCTTTGTTTCTGTCGTTGATGGTGTCGAATACATCATCTACAATCTCTTTAGTCGCAACTTCTGGATTGTAGAAAACTTCTTGAGCTTTCTTTAAAACATATTCATAACTACCTCTTTTTGGGAAAGTTTCACCAAATGACCTTTCGTACAAACCTGAACTTCCAGTCAAACATAATGCTTTTACCAAATCTGGACGTTTCAAAGATGTGATTAAGCCCAAATGTCCACCCAAAGAATTTCCAACCAAAATCGCAGGCTCCTTCACTACTTCTTCTAAGAATTCAGAAATACTTTTTGCGATATTTGAAACATTGGTTTTTAAAATTGAAAATTCATATATAGGTATTTTTGGAGCATATACTTTAAAGCCATTCTTTGAAAAATGGTCAGTTAAAGATCCAAAGTTGCTCAATTCTCCCATTAGTCCATGAAGCAGTACTATTGGAGTCCCTTCACCTGTTTCTATATAAGAAAAACCTTTAGTCTTTTTTTGTTTTAAAAGCATTCAATCTTTTATTTGGAAACAAAAATAAACAATTCTCTAATAAAACTATACATATATCTTAAAACTATGATATAAATCTTTAAATCATAGCCCTGACTTCTTGTGTGCGTAAATCCCAAAAATCTACTTTGACCAAAATAAATTTATTCTAAAATTCAAAAGTTATTAACAAAGTGGTATATTGTGGTAAATAATGGTAAAAAGTTTTATATTTTTGATGAAAATTTCGAGTTGAAATCACTGAATGAGTCATACGAATGCAAGGTAGATGCTAAATTTAGACTACCATTACCTACTGGTTTGAGAAAGCAGTGGGCTGATATTCTGGACGATGGGTTCGTGCTGAAGCGTTCGGTTTTTCAACCATGTATCGAAATTCATCCCATGCAAAAATGGGAAGAAATCGAGGCGAAATTAGCAAAGCTAAACCAGTTTGTGAAGAAGAATCAGGACTTTGTTCGAATTTATAAAATGGGTATAAAAAGCGTTGAAGTCGATGCGAACGGTAGAATTCAACTTCCCAAAGAATTGGTTGCTTTTGCTGGAATTACCAAGGAAATAGTTTTGGCTCCGTCAATCGGGATGTTGGAAATTTGGGATAAAACTCAATATGAGAGTGTGGTGCAAATCGATGAGTTTGATTTTGCAGCTTTGACCGAAGAAGTTATGGGTGGAATTAAAGATGACGAATCAAATGTATCATAAACCAGTATTGTTAAATGAAAGTATCGATGCTCTAATTACAGATCCAAATGGTGTTTATGTGGACTGTACTTTTGGTGGAGGTGGCCATTCACGTGAAATCTTAAAAAGATTGGGCGAAAATGGAAAACTTTTCGGTTTTGATCAAGACCAAGATGCTAAAAGAAATATCATTGACGATCATAGGTTTGAATTGGTGTCACAAAACTTTCGCTATTTGAAAAATAATCTTCGATTTTTTGGGATTCAAAAAGTCGATGGAGTGTTGGCGGATTTAGGTGTTTCATCTCATCAATTCGATACGCCGGAAAGAGGTTTTTCAATTCGTTTCGAAAGTGAATTGGATATGAGGATGAATCAATTTTCGAAATTGACTGCAGCAAAAATTCTGAATGAATATGAAGAAGAGGATTTGGCCAACGTATTTTATTATTATGGTGAATTGAGAAATGCGAGAAAGTTGGCAAAAGAAGTGGTTGCACATCGGTCGATTCAACCAATTCGAACAGTCGAAGATGTAAAGGAGATATTTAATTATATACCAAAAAATAGAGAAAATAAATTTTTAGCTCAATTGTTTCAATCGTTGAGAATTGAGGTAAATGATGAGATGGCAGCTTTGAAAGAAATGTTGTCACAAACCGCGGAGATCATAAAAACTGATGGAAGATTGGTGGTGATTTCATATCACTCCTTGGAAGATAGATTGGTCAAAAGGTTTATTAGAAATGGAATGTTCGAAGGTGAACCTGAAAAAGATATTTACGGAAATTGGTATGCGCCTTTTAAGCCTTTGCAGTCAAAGGTAATTGTTCCGACGGATGAAGAAATTGATGAGAATCCAAGGGCGAGAAGTGCAAAGATGAGAGTCGCAGTGAAAATTGAAGAAAATAATGGCTAAGAACAAAAAAAGTAATATCAAATTGGTCGATATCCTAAAGGGGAAGTTTCTCGTTGAGAACGGCTCTTGGGAGAGTTGGAGGTTTGTATTGTACGTGGTGTTCTTGGCTTTTGTTAGTATTTCAAGTGCTCATTGGGTCGAAAAAAAAGTTGTGCAAATCAATCGACTCAATGCTGATGTGGATAATTTGAAAGCGCAATATACTGATACGCATAGGCTGTTGATGAAAATGCAATTAGAACCTCAAATTAAAGCACAGTCAGAATTGATGGGTATAAAGTTGACAGATGATCAACCTTATGTATTAATTAAAGAAGTAGATGAAAAGTAATTATAAACATTTATTGCTAAGAGGTTATACCGTAGCAGCTTTTATTGTAATGATTGCAATAGGAGTAATTACTTCTATTTTCAAAATTCAATACAAAGAAGGTGAGGAATTAGATGATTTTGCTCAAAGAAATTTCCGTTTGCAAACTGAAGTTGCTGAAAGAGGAAATCTATACGCTTCCGATGGAGATTTGTTGGCGACAACCGTGACTGTTCACAATATTTTTCTTGACCTGACGGTCATTAAAGACGATTTGTTTCATGCTGAAATCGATGCTCTTTCCGATTCATTGTCTTCTATGTTTGGAAAACCTTCTTCCTATTTCAAAGGCAGATTGACCGAAGAAAGAAAAAGAGGAAATCGATACATGACACTGATCAAAGGATTGAATTATCAGGAATATTTAAGAATCAAATCTTTCCCAATCTTTGAAAAGGGTCAAAATAGAGGTGGATTTATTCATGAAACCCAAGCGAAAAGAGAATTGGTTTTAGAGGATGTTGGTGCAAGAACGATTGGTTATGATGATCATCGTGGAAAAGCTGGTTTGGAAGGTGCTTACAGCAACAACCTCACAGGTGTGGAAGGAAGAAGGTGGGAGCAGTTTATGGGAAGAGGACAATGGAGACCTACAAAATCTTGGGAGCAAGAACCTGTCAATGGTTCTCATGTTTATACAACCATAGACGCAGGTATGCAAATCGCTGCTTACACTGCGCTTTATAACCAATTGACTGAATACGGTGCTGAACATGGTTGCGTAGCCGTGATGGAAGTTGAAACTGGAAAAGTTAGAGCGATAGTTAATTTGAAGAAAATGCCCGATGGTACTTATTCGGATGTTTATAATTATGTTATTGCTGATGCAGCAGAGCCTGGATCAACTTTCAAAACAATGTCAGTTTTGGCTGGGCTTGAAAAAGAAAAATTCACTCCTGAAACGACAGTTGATGTTGGAAATGGAAGATATAGAATGTATGGTCAATCGATTTCAGATACCAGAGGTTATGGCGTGATTGATGTCAATGAAGTAATGATCAAATCTTCCAATATCGGAATAGCTAAATTAATCGATAAAGCTTTTGGAAGTGATCCAAGAGAATATTTTGAACAATTGGACAAATGGTATTTGACCGATACCATAGGTATAGACATTGAAGGAGAAGCTAAGCCTAAATTTCATTCGCCAAGCGATGGAAATTGGAGTAAAGTTACTTTACCTGTAATGTCGTATGGATATGGAGTTCAATTGACTCCTTTGCAAATTTTGACTTTTTATAATGGAATTGCCAACAAAGGAAAACTTTTAAGACCACTTTTTATAGATAAAATTGAGAAAAGCAATGGTGAAATAAAAGAATTTTCACCCCAAGTTTTGGTTGAGAAAATGGCGAGTGATGAAAATATTGATGCCATGGTCGAAATGCTGACAAGAGTTGTTTCTGAAGGTACAGCAAAAAATATTTTCTCAGAACATTATGAGATTGCTGGAAAAACTGGAACGGCAAGAGTTGAATATTGGATCAAAGATCAAAAGATGAGATATAGAGCGTCTTTTGCAGGTTTCTTTCCTGCAGATGACCCTAAATACTCTTGTATAGTTGTGGTACATAAACCTGAAAATCATAAAGGAATTTATGGAGGTTCAGTTACTGGACCGGTTTTTAAACATATTGCCGATTGGGTGTATTCGAGAACTCCAAAAGAAGTGGCTCCAAGACCTCAATTTGTAGATGTGAAGGAAGTGATGAAATCATCGGTGAAGATAAAAGCTGATTATGATTCGAAGAAAATTCCAAACCTTTTAGGGAAAAGTGGAGAAAGTGTTATTCCTGCACTTGAAAATATGGGATTGGATGTGAGATACACCGGAATTGGAAAAGTGATTTCACAATCGATTCCTGCAGGATCTGAATTTACAAAAGGACAAACTATTTATTTAGAATTAGAAGGATAAGAGTTATATGTTATTGATTGAATTATTAAATGATGTAAAAACAAATGAAATCATCGGTTCTACCGAAGTGATGATTGAGCAAGTTCAGTTTGACTCAAGAAAAGTCGAACGAAACACTCTTTTTGTAGCTCAAACAGGTACTCAAGTAGATGGTCATGACTTCATAGATTCGTCCATAGAATCAGGTGCAATCGCTGTTGTTTGCGAAAGAAAGCCAAAATCTTTGAACGAAAATGTTACTTATATAATAGTCGATAATTCAGCCATAGCTTTAGGAATTATAGCTGCTAACTTTTATCAACATCCAACCAAAAAGTTGAAACTCATAGGAATTACCGGCACCAATGGTAAAACTACAACAGCAACTCTCACTTATAATTTGCTCGAATCTTTAGGGTATGCAACTGTTTTGGTTTCAACCATAAATATTTTGGTCCATGGAAAGAAAATTGAAAGTACGCATACGACTCCCGATATTTTGACTTTGAATAAAATATTTAGCGATGCTGTTGAAGCTGGATGTCAATATGCTGTAATGGAAGTGAGTTCACACGGAATCGATCAGAATAGAATCGCTGGTCTGGAATATGCTTTAGGTGTTTTTACGAATATTTCTCATGATCATTTAGATTATCATAAAACTTTCAAAGAATACATCAGAGCAAAAAAGAAATTTTTTGACGCTTTACCAAAAACTGCAAAATCTCTGACGAATGTAGATGATAAAAATGGAGTAGTGATGTTGCAAAACTCAAACGCTCAAAAATTTTCTTATGCTTTAAAATCCAATGCTGATTTTAAGGCGAAAATTTTAGAAAACGAATTTATTGGCATGCAACTTTTGATTGATGGATTGGAATTTTGGACACCTTTGATCGGTCAATTCAATGCCTATAATTTATTGGCAGTTTATAGCATCGCTCGCTTATTGAATTTCGATAAACAAGAGATTTTAACCCATTTGAGCAAGTTGAAAAATGTCGATGGACGCTTTCAATCATTTGTTTCTCCAAAAGGAATTTCAATTATAGTCGATTATGCACATACGCCAGATGCTTTGGAAAATGTCATCAATACCGTTCATAATATCAGAAGTATAGGTGAAAGATTGTTTACAGTTGTTGGTTGTGGTGGAGATAGAGATAGAGCTAAAAGACCTGAAATGGCTCGAATCGCTGCTACTAACTCTGATTTTGCAATTTTCACTTCAGATAATCCGAGAACCGAAGATCCAGATGAAATTCTAAAAGAAATGGAAGTTGGAGTGGAAGCAAAAGATTTCAATAAAACTTTGAAAATAACTGACCGTAAGGAAGCGATTAAAACCGCTTTACAGTTGGCCGAAAAAGGCGATATCATTCTTATCGCTGGAAAAGGACATGAAACTTATCAAGAGATAAAAGGAGTGAAGCATCATTTTGATGATATGGAAACAGCTAAAGAATTAATTCAAAAACTAAATAAATAAGAGATGCTATATTATCTATTCGACTTTTTAGATCAACAATTTGACATCCCAGGTTTAGGGCTGTTTCAATATACTTCATTCCGCGCGGGTATGGCAGTGTTGATGGCTTTGATGATAGCATTGTTTTTTGGAAAGAGAATTATCAATTATCTAAGAAGAGAACAATTAGGCGAAACAGTTAGGGATTTAGGATTGGAAGGTCAAGTTGAAAAATCTGGTACCCCTACTATGGGTGGGATTATCATCATTTTAGCAACCATAATTCCAGTGCTTTTATTTGCCAAACTCAGCAATATTTACATCATCATTTTATTGGTTTCTACCTTATGGTTGGGTGCGATTGGATTTTTGGATGATTATATCAAAGTTTTTAGAAAAAATAAAGAAGGTCTTGCCGGGAAATTCAAAGTGCTTGGACAAGTCGGTTTGGGTGTATTCGTTGGTTCAATGTTGTATTTCAGCCCTGATGTAACCGTGAGAAGTCAGGATTATTCTACTCAAACTGAAGAGGTCAGCGTGATTCAATTTGGTGAAGAAGAAAAAAGCCTGGACACCACGGTTCCATTTTTTAAAAACAATGAATTTAATTATGGTGATTTGTTGTTTTGGATGGATCAGTCGGGGAAAATGAAATACGAATGGATAATTTTTCTTTTTGCAGTAATTTTTATCATCACCGCAGTTTCTAACGGGGCAAATCTGACCGACGGAATCGATGGTTTGGCAGCAGGTTCATCCATGATCATTATGGCAGCACTTGCTTTGTTTGCATTCGTTTCTGGTAATATAGTTTTGGCCGATTATCTTAATATTTTATTTATACCAAGATCAGAAGAAGTTGTGGTCTTTAGCGCTGCCTTCATTGGAGCTTTGATCGGTTTTTTATGGTACAATACTTATCCAGCTCAAGTATTTATGGGAGATACAGGAAGTTTAACCATCGGTGGGCTCATCGCTGTAATTGCAATTATTGTTCGTAAAGAGCTGATGTTACCAGTATTGTGTGGGATTTTCTTTGCAGAAAGTTTATCTGTGATGCTACAGGTTGGATATTTCAAATACACAAAAAAGAAATTTGGAGAAGGAAGAAGAATTTTCTTGATGTCACCACTTCATCATCATTATCAGAAGTTGAACATTCATGAAAGCAAAATTGTAAATCGCATGTTGATTGTGGGTTTTATTCTTGCAGTTATCACAGTTATAACCTTAAAAGTGAGATGATATGAAGAAGAATTTGGTGATTTTAGGTGGAGGAGAAAGCGGAGTAGGCGCAGCTTTGTTGGGTAAACATTTAGGGTATAATGTATTTCTTTCCGATAAAGGAGAGTTGAAAGATAAATATCGAAACAAATTGATTGAAAATGAAATTTATTTCGAAGAGGAAACTCATACTTTATCCAAAATACTAAATGCAGATTTAGTGATTAAAAGTCCTGGAATACCAAATACAGCTCCAATTATTCAACAAATTCATGAAAAAAATATTCAAATCATATCAGAGATAGAATTTGCATCGCAATATACAGATGCGAAAATCATAGCCATCACAGGAAGTAATGGCAAAACAACTACCGCTACTTTGGTGTACCAAATCTTGAAAGATGCAGGTTGTAAAGTGGCGTTGGCAGGCAATATAGGAAACAGTTTTGCCGAGTTGGTAGTAAAAAATACCTATGAATATTACGTATTGGAAATTAGCAGTTTCCAATTGGACGATGTGGTTTCATTTAAACCTTATATCGCAATATTACTGAATATAACACCTGATCATTTGGATCAGTACGATTATAAATTAGAACGTTATGCTCGATCGAAATTTAGAATTACTGAAAATCAATCGGAAGAAGATTATTTCGTCTATAATTTTGATGATGATAATGTTTTGGAACTAATAAAAGATATTAATACAAAAGCAAAAAAAGTGCCTTATTCTATGAGTGAAAATGTAAATGAAGGATCCTT
>DEQC01000023.1:67131-78516 GCA_002359055.1 Flavobacteriales bacterium UBA3376
GTTTCAGAATTTTCATTGAAAGGTAAACACAATATATCAAATACCATGGCAGCTGCTACAGTTGCCAATATTTTGAAGATTCGTAAAGAAACCATTAAAAGAAGTTTATACGACTTTCGAGCCGTTGAACATCGTTTGGAATTTGTGTTGAAAGTCGGTGGAGTTGAATTTATCAATGATTCAAAAGCAACCAATGTCAATGCGGTTTATTATGCCTTAGAAAGCATGAATCGAGATACAGTTTGGATCGTTGGTGGAGTTGACAAAGGAAATGATTATTCGGAATTGCTCCCTTTAGTGAAAAAGAAGGTGAAAGCCATTGTTTGTTTAGGAGTGGACAATGAGAAAATCATAAAAGCTTTTGGGGATTATATTCCAAACATAGCTGAGGCAACAAATATGAAAGATGCTGTAAGAAAAGCTTATGTGTTTTCAAACAAAGGTGATACGGTGTTGCTATCACCTGCTTGTGCGAGTTATGATTTGTTTGAAAGCTATGAAGACAGAGGAAATCAATTCAAAAAAGAAGTGAAACAATTGTAAGTCATGAAAGTGAGAATGAATATTTTATCCAAATATATCAAAGGAGATAAGTATCTCTGGGCCTTTATTTTTATATTGGTCCTATTCTCATTTTTACCTGTTTATTCAGCCAGCTCAAATTTGGTTCATACAGTTGGATCTGGAACTGTGTTTTCACATATGGGGAAACACGCAGCTTTTTTGATCATTGGAATTGGGATAATGATTGCTTTTCAAAAGGTCGATTATAAGTACTTTGGTGGAATTGCACTTTTGGCAATGCCGGTGATTGCTATACTTTTATTCATTACACTTATCCAAGGAAATACCATAGAAGGAGCTAATGCTTCCAGATGGTTGACTTTGCCAGGTACATCTATTGGAATACAAACTTCGACCTTTGCGTCCATGATTTTGCTGGTTTATATCGCCAGGTATCTCACGCGTATGAATTTGAAAAAGAAGCCGATAACATTAAAAAATTCGTTGTTATATCTGTTTCTACCGATGTTTGTCATTCTGGCCTTGATATTTCCAGCCAATGGTTCGACTGCTATTATTCTATTTTTCATGTGTATGACACTGCTGTTTGTCGGTGGTTATCCATTGAAAATTTTAGGAGCAATTTTCGGAACTGGAGTTATTTTAAGTGCAGCTTTTATTTATGTAGCATTTAACCACAGTGAACTTATTCCAAGTTCAAGGGTTCATACTTGGCAATCGAGAATCGAAAGCTTTATGAATGATGATGGAATGGTGGCTTATCAAGTTCAACATGCAAAAGCAGCGATCAATAGAGGAGGAATCTATGGCGTTGGACCAGGGAAAAGTGCCTTTAAGCAAACTTTACCTCAATCTTCTTCTGACTTTATTTTTGCAATTATAGTCGAAGAATATGGATTGATAGGTGCTGCAGTCATCATATTTATATTCGTCATGATATTGTTCCGGATTGTAGTCATAGCCACGAAAATCCATACTTTTTTTGGAAAATTATTGGTTTTTGCCGTTGGGTTACCCGTAATTTTTCAAGCTTTTGTAAATATGGGTGTAGCTGTTCATTTGTTTCCTGTGACCGGACAACCTTTGCCGATGATTTCTTATGGAGGAACTTCTCTGTGGGTGACATGTATGGCATTTGGAATTATTTTGAGTGTGAGTAGAGCCATTAAATCGAAAGAAGAATTAGAACTTTTAGAAAGAAAAAATACAGATGAAGTTATCCAAGACATCGCCTAAAATAATCATCAGTGGAGGTGGAACTGGTGGACATATTTATCCTGCAATTGCTATTGCGGATGAAATAAAATCTCGTATGCCTGATGCTGAAATTTTATTTGTAGGTGCCTTGGGTAAAATGGAAATGGAAAAAATTCCTAAGGTTGGATATCCAATTGTAGGCTTGCCAATTGTTGGAATCAATCGCTCTAACTTATTGTCAAACTTTAAATTCCCTTCGAAATTGATGAAAAGTCTAAAGATTTCGAATCAAATTTTGAAAGAATTTAAACCCGATGTTGCCATTGGGACAGGTGGTTTTGCGAGTGGTCCTCTTTTATGGCAAGCAGCCAAAAGAAAAATTCCAATCGTGATTCAAGAGCAGAATTCTTTTCCAGGAATTACCAATAAAATATTGAAAAATAAAGCAGCTGCGATTTGTGTTGCTTACGAAAGCATTTCTCAATTTCCAGCAAATAAAGTTAAATATACAGGAAATCCAATTCGTTCAGAATTGTTCCAAAATTTAATGAGCCCGGAAGAGGCTAAAATGAAATTAGGTTTCGATCCAAATAAAAAATTGATTTTATCGATCGGTGGAAGTCAAGGTTCGAGAACTTTAAACAATTCTTGGGAAGCTGATTTGCAAAAAATCCAAAATGCAAATGTGCAATTGATGTGGCAAACAGGAAAGTTGGATTATCAAACAATCCAACAAAAACTTCCAGAAGAAACCAAAGGAATTCAATTCTTGGAATTTATTTATGATATGAAAACTGCCTTCGCTGCAGCTGATTTGATAGTTTCAAGAGCTGGTGCAATGGCGATTTCAGAGTTGAGCCTTGTCGGTAAACCTTTGATTTTAGTGCCTTATCCATATGCTGCAGAAGATCATCAAACCAAAAATGCAAAAGCATTGGTCGATGAAAAAGCAGCTTTGATGCTTTCCGATGCAGAAGCAAAGGGGAAATTGGTCGATTTGGCGTTGGAGGTGATTGAAGATGAAGAGAAACAAAAAGAATTGAGTCAAAATTTGAAGAAATTAGGTAAACCTAATGCAACAAAAGAAATAGTTGATATTTTATTAAGTCAAATTAAATGAGTGTTTTAGACAAAACATATTATTATTTTATAGGAATAGGCGGCATTGGAATGAGCGCTTTGGCTCGCTATTTCAAATTTTTGGGCAAAGAGGTTTTGGGCTATGATCGTACTTCGACTGATTTGACAATTAAATTAGAAAACGAAGGCATTGAAATTCATTATGAAGACGATATCAAATTCATTCCAAAAGAATTAACTGTAGAAAATACCTTGGTGATTTATACACCTGCAGTGCCTTCTGATCATTCTGAATATCAATTTTTTATCAATAATAATTTCGAAATTAAAAAACGTTCGGAAGTTTTAGGTGAAGTTACGGATGCGACTTATGGAATTGCTGTGGCCGGAACTCATGGAAAAACTACAACTTCATCGATTTTAGGACATATTTTACACGATGCAGATTTAGAAAGCACAGCCTTTTTGGGCGGTGTTTTAGAAAATTATAATTCAAACTTCTTATTCAAAGGAAAAAAATATACGGTTTCTGAGGCAGACGAATTCGATCGATCATTTTTGAAGTTGTCTCCAAAAGTTGCGATTATAACTTCTATGGATGCTGATCATTTGGATATTTATAAAGATAAAAATGATTTTGAAGAAACTTTCATAGAATTTAGTAAGAAAGTAACTGAACAACTCTTTGTTAAAAAGGGTTTACCCATCGAAAATTCATTGACATATGGAATTGAATTAGGAGCGGATTATGACGCTTTCAACATTAGAATCATCGATGGATTTTATCATTTTGATGTGAAAACACCTAATGGAATTTATGAGGATTTCACTTTGAAACATCCTGGAAAACACAATGTTGAAAATGCAACTGCAGCAATTGCAGTCGCAGATTATTTGAAGATTCCAGTTGATAAGATAAAATCGGCTTTGGAGAATTTCCTCGGTGTGAAAAGAAGATTTAACCGTTGGGACATCAAGGGTAAAGTTTATATAGATGATTATGCACATCATCCTGTAGAATTAAATGCGCTGACAACTTCTTTGAAAGAGATGTTTCCAGACCAAAGGATTTTAGGAGTTTTTCAACCGCATTTATTTTCGCGTACAAGAGATTTTTGGGATGAATTTGCTAAAAGTTTAAGTCAATTCGACGAATTGATTTTGTTGGATATTTATCCAGCCAGAGAACTTCCTATCGATGGGATAACTTCTGAAAATTTGCTGAAAGAAATTGATTTAAAAGAAAAAGAAGTTTGCAGTCTTTCAGAAGGATTGGAAAGGATCAAAATCAAAAGTTTTGATGTGTTGGTAACTGCAGGAGCAGGTGATATATCGACTTTGGTTCAACCGATAAAAACTTGGTTAAATGAAGATTAATTGGAAATTTGTCAAGTTTGTATTAGGGATGAGCGTATTGATATTTTTGCTCAGTTTTTCTGCCCATCGATATTCTTCAAAACCTTTGGAAGATATTATTATCCATATAGATTATGGCGAAGGAAAATATTTCCTCAACGATAGTTTGGTGAAAAGGATAATTGATAATAGAGAAATGAAAGTGAGTCAATTTACGATGGGTCAAATCAGAGTTGATCAGATTGAAAATTTACTCAATGATAATCCATTTGTGGCTCATACAGAAGTTTATAAAGATATCAACGGAAAGTTGAAAATAGATTTGAAACAAAAAACTCCAATTGCACGTATCAACGATGGATTGAACAATGAGTATTATTTGGCAGAGGACTTGTCAACTATCCCATTGTCAAGCGTTTATTCAGCCCAAGTCTTGTTGGTGGGAGGAAATGTAGATGAAAATGATTATGAAGGAATTAAAAATATGATTGAAATAATAAAAGCTGATAAGTTGTTGAAAAATCATGTGATAGCAATGAGAAAGGAAGCGCCAAATTCATTTAATTTGTTAATTAACAAAGGTGACTACATCATTGAATTTGGTGAATTAGAAAGAATTGAAGAAAAATTTGAAAACCTAAAGTTGTTTTATGAACAATATCTAGGAAAAGTAGGCCTGGATTATTATGAGAAAATCAACTTAAAATTTAATAACCAAATAGTTGCAACCAAAAGAGAAAGTGATGAAAAATAGAGAAATTGCCGTAGGATTAGATATAGGAACTACTAAGATAGTAGCTATGGTCGGACGTAAAAATGAGCATGGTAAAATTGAAATTTTAGGAGTAGGAGTTTCAGAAAGTCCAGGCGTCCATAGAGGTGTAGTGACCAATATTGTAAAGACAGTTAACTCCATCAAAGAAGCAGTTGAAAAAGCAGAAGCTATGTCCGGTCATAAAATCAACGAAGTGACCGTTGGTATCGCTGGACAGCATATACGCTCTTTACAACACAGCGATTATATCACAAGAAAAAATTCTGAGGATGTGATCAATGAAGATGATTTGAAAAAGCTAACCGAGCAAGTTCACAAATTAGTGATGTTGCCCGGTGAAGAAATCATTCATGTTTTACCTCAAGAATATAAAGTGGATAATAATACCGAAATAACGGATCCTGAAGGTATGTATGGAAGTCGTTTGGAGGCAAATTTCCACGTGGTAGTTGGACAAATCACTTCTATTAAAAACATTGTTCGTTGCGTGAAAACCGCAGGTTTAACTCTTTCTGGTATTACTTTAGAACCTTTGGCTTCGGCTGAAGCAACTTTGAGTTGTGAAGAAAAAGAAGCTGGAGTTGCATTGATCGATATAGGAGGTGGAACGACTGATATAGCTGTTTTCAAAGACAATATGATCAGACACACTTCAGTCATTCCTTTTGGAGGCAATGTGATTACTGAAGATATCAAAGAAGGTTGCGCTATCATCGAACGCCAAGCAGAATTGTTGAAGCGTAGATTTGGTTCTGCATGGCCAGGTGAAAATAAAGAAACGGAAATTGTATCGATTCCTGGATTGAGAGGAAGAGATCCAAAAGAAATTTCTTTGAGAACACTTTCTCAAATCATCAAAGCAAGAGTAGAAGAAATTTTACAACAAGGTTATTTAGAGTTGAAACACTACGGTTGTGAGGAGCACAAAAAACAATTGATAGCCGGAGTAGTTTTAACTGGAGGCGGATCCAAACTGAAACACATCCGTCAATTGACAGAATTCATTACCAAAATGGACGTAAGAGTGGGATATTCGAACGAACATTTGGTGGGTGAATTGACAGAGGAATTCAGTGGACCTGAATATGCAACCTCAGTTGGTTTGTTGATGAAAGCTTTAGAAGATTTGGAAGTGGAAGCCATTGAAGATGAAGTAGAAGCATCCAAAGAATTAGAAGTTGAAAACACAACTTTAAAAGCTGTAGAAGAAACAATCGTTGAAGAAAAGCAAACCAAAAATGAACGTCCTAAAGCAAAATTAACCAAAGGAACTTCAGTTTTGAGCAAGTGGACCGATCGTTTCATCAAAATGATCAACGAGACAGAGTAATAAAAGTAATTAGAATAATCAGAATTAAAATATAACAATATGACAACCACAAACTTTGAATTTGATTTACCAAAACACCGTTCTTCTCACATCAAAGTGATTGGAGTAGGTGGAGGTGGGAGCAATGCTGTCAATTACATGTATGAACAAGGTATAGAAGGGGTTGATTTTGTGGTCTGCAATACAGATGCTCAAGCCTTGAATAGCAGTCCTGTACCAAATAAAGTTCAGTTAGGACAAGCGACAACCGAAGGACTGGGTGCAGGTGCAAATCCTGAAGTAGGTGAGCAAGCAGCTTTAGAAAGTATAGATGAAATCCGTGGTTTACTCGATGAGAGAACCAAAATGGTTTTTATTACCGCAGGTATGGGTGGTGGTACTGGTACTGGTGCTGCGCCTGTTATAGCTGGTGTAGCTAAAGAAATGGGAATTCTTACCGTGGGAATTGTTACTGCGCCTTTCTATTTCGAAGGAAAAATGAGATTGGAGCAAGCTGAAGCTGGTATCAAAGAAATCCAAAAAAATGTTGACTCTTTGATCGTTATCAATAACGATAAATTGCGTGAACTCTATGGAAATTTAGGATATAGAGCAAGCTTTGCTAAAGCCGACGAAGTTCTAACTACTGCTGCAAGAGGTATTGCTGAAGTTATTACGAAACATTACGATACCAATATCGACCTTCGTGATGCTAAAACTGTTTTGGCAGATTCCGGAACTGCAATTATGGGAACTGGAATCGCAAGTGGTGAAAATAAAGCAAATGAAGCCATCACTGCAGCCCTGGATTCTCCATTGTTGAATAACAATAAAATCTCAGGTGCTAAAAACGTACTTCTTTTGATCGTTTCAGGTGAAAATGAAGTGACCATGGATGAAATCGGTTTGATCAACGAATACATCCAAAAAGAAGCTGCTGGTAATGCAAATATCATCATGGGAGTTGGTCAAGATTTAGAATTGGGCGACAATATAAGCGTTACTGTTGTTGCAACAGGATTTCCAGCGGAAGACCAAATCTATACAGGTGTTGAAGATGAAAAAGTAATTCATCGATTAGAAGATGATCAACCCATAGTGAAAAAGCTTTCTCCAGAAACTCCTTTTCCTGTCAATGTGAAAAAGGATGTTACTGAAACTCCAAAAAATGATCAAAATGTTCAAAATCAAGAAGAAGTTGAAGTGAGATACGTTTTGGAAGAAGAGGAAGAAATTGAAACGAAAGTTGAAGAAACTCCGGATGATGAATTCATTTTGCAAACAAGAGAAACTCCATCTGATAATGAATTGAAATTTGAATTTGAAGATGAAAAAGATGAAGAGGAAATAGTTTCTCAACCAATGATGTTTACTTTGGATGATTTGGATGAAATTGAAGATGTTCAACTTCCATCATTGAATACTCATTCATCAAATGTTCAAACCCAAAGTGAAGAACAACATGAAGATGTGATCATCGAAACTCAAAAAAGAACTTTTGAAGAAATTGATGAAGATCCAACTGAAGCTCCAATTTCAAACTCTCTTTCTAAAACAATTGAAGAAAGAAGAGCAAGATTGAAACAATATAATTATAAATTCAAATCTGTTCTGAAAGATAAATCAATTGACGAATTAGAAAGTATGCCAGCATACAAAAGACAAGGTCTTGAATTGACAGGTAGAGAAGAAAAATCACCTTCTGATTATATCATCTCAAAAGATGTAAATAATGAAACCAAAATCAGACCGAATAGCTTTTTACACGATAATGTAGATTGAAATAATTAAATTTTTAGATTGGTTATTTGATTCACCCTCTAAACATCATTGTTTGATTTAGAGGGTGTTTTATTTTTTCAAAACCAAAGTCAATAAAAAGAAACTCATTTCTTGTGCATGTACACTATGAGGAATTCTCGGTTGCAAAGCGATCATCTGACCTTTGTTAAGTATGACTTTGTTTTGTTCTGCGATAAATTCAATTTTACCTTCCATCACTTGAACACTGATATAACCTGGTGCTGTGTGAGTTTTTAACTCAGCATCTTTATGAAGACCAATCAATACAATTCTCAAAGCATCGGATTTGAAAAGTGTAATCGAATTGCTTCCACTTGCTTTCCAAGTGACTTCTTCCTTCAATTGATCGATGTATTTCTCGATGTCCATTTCGACCAAACTCGCGTTTAAAAATCTTTCACCTTCGGGTCGTAAGGGCGTGGATTCGTTTTTCTTTTCTTCCATAATTTTAATTTTTGTAATTGTTTAATAATTAATTGATTAAATGTACCAAACCTTCGGACATAGGTTGTGTTAAATCTGAGATTTTTTTCTCCATAAATAGTTTCTTTATCAAATCTCTTCCTTCTTTATATTCATGATGAATCGGACACGGATGAGTAGCAGAACACTGTTTTAAACCCAAACCGCATTCGTTGAAAACTCCTTTTCCATCTACTGTGTTCACTATTTTTATCAATGGTAAATCGAATTGATCATCTTCCATAAAAAATCCACCCGATGGTCCTTTCATACTATTGATAATTCCTTGTTTGACCAATACCTGTAAGACTTTACCTACCGTATGTTCACTTGCATCGATTTTTGAGGCAATTTCTTTTTTGCCTGCTTTTTTTCCTTCAGAACTGATGCTCGAAAGAAAAATCACTGCTTTGATCGCTGTTTTACACGTTTGACTAATCATATTATATGTGTCCTAAATATTCTCTTCCTTCCTCTGAAATCATTGTAAAATCCCAAACTGGATTGAATGTTAAATTAACTTTTATTTCCCAATTTGGAAACGATTTTTGAAGCGACTTTTTTGTATCGCTGACAATAGAATCTCCCATCGGACAAAATTGAGTGGTCAATGTCATTGTTAATTCAATGTGTTGATTCGATTCATCAAAATCTATCTGATAAATCAAACCTAAATCTACTATGTTTAAACCTATTTCAGGATCTAAAACTTCATATAAGCCTTCAAGTGCAACTTCGCATTTCGATTCGTTATTGGTATAAATATTCATAATTTCTGTTGCTTGTGAAACATTATTTTCATTGAATTAAATACATAAAACATTGCTGAAATCAATAGTGAAAAAACTCCTATCCATATCAATGTATAAAACTCTAAAATTATTCCTAAAATACTCAGCCCAAATCCTATAATATAACTTATCATCATTGCTCGATATACTTTTTCATCGAACAAATCCTTGGGCGCAGGTGTTTTGCCTTGATGTGTTTTATTGTGGTAAACACTGTTCCAAATGATAAAAGGCAAAGTCTTAAAAGTCATTCCAAATATCATCGATGTGATCCATCCAAAAAATATACAAAATCCATATAAAAGCGATAAACGCTGTTGTTGAATTGGAAAAATCAATAGTACAATTGATAAAATTATCAATGGTAAAATCATTTGAACGACTGATATTAGAGAGAGTTTCATAGGAAAATCAATTTTCTTACGAATTCTTCCTCGATAAGCTCTATAACAAAATTGTCCAAAATAATAAAATCCAAGGAGAATCAATAGTATTGAGAAATAGTTGGCAGTGTAATGAATTTTAAATGTTTGAATCAATAAATAACTGACCAAACTTGAATTTACCAAAATAAAAATTTTCCAAAGTGCTTTGCTGTCTTGGTGTTGAGAAATTAAAAACATGGGAATCAAGCGTGAACCTACACCAAAAATCATCAATAAAACCCAGCCTATAATTCCCATATGTGCGTGAAGATTCAAATAACTCAGTGAACTTTCGGCCAAAATTGTTTGATGAAAATTCAAAACTAAAATCAATCCAAAAAAAGTGGTCGAAAATAGCCAAAGCGATGAAGTGAGCATAAACCAAACCCGAACTTCAGTCTTTTTACTTTTGTAAATGCTTAAAATTACATTGATCAAATAAAAAACAACTCCAATGTTGATCAGAATACCACCCAATAACAATAGGTTTTTTGTATCGAAAACATAAAAACCAGTGATGAGAATTGGTATTCCAATGGCCGAAAAAATAAAACTTAAATATGCTAAGCTGTTGCTATAGAGTTTACTTGCAATGATTACAGGCAAGAGTTGATATGACGCACCGAAAATTATCATACTTCCCCAACCAAGTGCCATAATGTGTGTAATTGCCAAAGTTTTTGAAAAGAAATGATGGTTATCAAATATTTCTAAATTCAGAAAAAGCATTAATAAACCAACAAAAATTGACAATGATGCATATGCATAAAAAGGCAAAACCACTTTGTGTGATGTAGTTTGTTGTAAACCTTGATTTTGGCCAGGTGTAAACATTTTAAATTTTAAAAATTAATAAATAAACTTCGCCTTCTTGCACTTCTTTGATTCTATAATAAAAATTTCTATCTTTCAATTCATTGAGCAAAAACACAGGGATTTTTTTATGATAAACATAAAGCGCTTGATGTTTTTCTAAACTTTCAATCGCTTCCAAAATTCTCAACATGGGTTCAGGCATTTCTAAATGACGAACATCGATTTCCTTTAGATCATTTTTAAATCGATTATAAATTTTTTCCCAATTGGAAGTTTCTGAAATCGAATCATTGTCAAAATGCTGAATTTCATCGGTTTCTTTATAAAAATAAGTTTCAAACCTCTCTTCATTTATTTTATCGACAAAAACATGAAATCCTTGTTTCAACATCAATTGAATCAAAGGCACTGGCTCAAAACTATTGACAATAATCAACGCATGACCTGCTTTTAAATGTTTCAACTTTTGTTGAATTTCTCTCAATGGATCTTTTCCATCAGTTAAAATTTCTCTTACATCGAAAATTTCCTTTTGACTTTCACTTAAAACCTTTAGATAATCAGGCATTGGATTTTTCTGAAATTCATCCTTTAATTCCTCTTTAATTTCTTCTCTTTCAAAACCCAATTTCTCCAAAACTTCAAAAAAATCATCTGGAGTACATCCGCCAATTTTCGACGCCATGGCAATACTTGTTCTTCCTGCCATCAATTTTCTTAAAACAGGATTTCTCAATTTATTGAAAGCAGGACTCAATTGAACAATTGCTTCCAAAGAATCTTTGTGATGTTTGAGTAAAGTCGATATTTTAGTGTCTTTGTTGATGTACATCTGCTTGAATTGAA
>DEQC01000089.1:0-9662 GCA_002359055.1 Flavobacteriales bacterium UBA3376
TTAGGAGTATTGGTTTTGATAATGGCTTCTTTGGCACTTATTTGATGTTCAAGTACTTCATAAGTTCCACTTTCAATTTCTTCGATGTCAATTCCCAATCCAGAAGAAGCATTGGCCTGTGGATCAGCATCAACTAACAGAATCTTTTTTTCCAATACACCTAAAGATGCAGCTAAATTGACAGAGGTAGTTGTTTTTCCTACTCCGCCTTTTTGGTTGGCAATTGCAATTATCTTTCCCATTTTATTTTCAAAAAATCGAGTGTAAAAATACAATATAAAAGCTGTCTCCAAAAATGGAACAGCCGAATTTTATAAACAAATCACTAATGTATTGAAAGTGAAATGTAATATCGTAAAATTGTGTATAATTTATTTAAAACTTAAAAGTTTTCGATATTTTCTTTGACTTTAAAGTTCTTAATTCTAAATCTTATGGTATCTCCTGGTTTGTAACTCAGGTCGTTGGATTTGATTAAAACCGTTTGATTTTTGTTGAGTTTTATATCGCTATTCGAATTTTTCATACAAACACTGCATCGGTTGCAACAAACTTTTAGTTGTACATGATCACCAAGGTACACGCATTGTTCAACTTTTCCACAAAGATGCGGTTCAGATTCATCACAAAAATCTGTTTCTTCAGCTCTAAAGAAAAGTTTTACCTTTTCGTCGGTTTGACAAGCTTCACAATTTTCAGGCAATGAGATAAATCCGAAAGGTGTATTGAATCCATTTTTCTCAACTATTGCTTCTAAATGATTGGATTTTCCGAAAAGTTCAGCGACATAAGTATTGTTCGGATCGTTGTAAAGTTTGTTTGGAGTATCGACTTGAAGCAACTTTCCATCGAGCATAACTGCAATTTGATCAGCCGTAGAAAAAGCGTCTTTTGTATCGTGAGTAACTAAAATTGCAGTGATTCCAAGGCTTTTTATGATTTGACGAACCTCTTCTCTTACTTGATCGCGAAGGATTGAATCTAAATTGCTGAAAGGTTCATCCATCAACAAAATTTCAGGTCTTGGAGCGATTGCCCTTGCAAGTGCCACTCTTTGTTGTTGTCCACCTGATAATTGATGTGGGTATTTTTTGATGTTTTCGTTCAGACCTGTGAGTTCAATAGTTTCTAAAACCCTTTGTTCAATTTCTTTCTTCTTTAAACCTTTAAGTCCAAATGCTACATTTTCATAAATGGTTAGGTGAGGAAATAGTGCATAATCTTGAAAAACCATTCCAGCACCTCGTTTGTTGGGTGGAAGAGATTTGCTGCCAGAAACCACAACTTTCCCATTCAATCGGATGCTACCATCGTCAGGATGTTCCAGTCCAGCAATCATTCGAAGTAAAGTTGTTTTACCAGAACCACTCTCACCAACCAATGCGAGAATTTCTCCTTTCGCCACAGAAAAGCTTACATTATCAACTGCGTATTTGTCAGCTTCTCTATATTTTTTACTAATATTGGTTAATTCTACTATTGCCATTTCTCTATAATTAAAATAATTAGAACCCATTAAGTTCTTTTTCGGATCATATTGTTCAAAACAATAATTGGTACCACACCCGTTAAAACAACGATTAAGCAAGCATTTGCTGATTCAGCGATCATCTCGTTTGTTGCCATATCGAAAGCTTTAGTTGCTAAAGTGTGAAAGTTAAACGGCCTTAAAATCAATGTTAGAGGCAGTTCTTTCATTATATCGACAAAAGCAAGCAATACAGCACTTGCAATACTTGTTTTTATCAAAGGTAAGTCTATTTTTAATAAAGTCCTAAGTGGTGATGCGCCTAATGAGCGTGCAACTTCATTGACTGCAACTCCTGTTTTCTGAAATCCAGCATCTATTGCATTGTATCCAACTGCCATAAAACGGACAATATAAGCTATTATTACAATAAATAATGAGCCAGAAAAGAAAAGTGCTGTTTGTGAAGGAATGATTTTTATGATGAATCGATCCAAACCTATCATAGGAATCATTACACCTACAGCAATTACCGTTCCTGGAATTGCATATCCGATCGATGAAACCTTGGTGATGTATTTTGTCCATTTAAGTGGGCTCAATCGCACGGCATAAAGAAGGAAAATCGATAAAAGGGCAATGATAATTGCTGAGCCAATTGCTAAACTAAAACTTCTATAAATGAGCATGAAAAATTCTTGATCTACTACGTTTTTCCATGTCAATGAAACCCAATATATCAACTGTGACAAAGGCATGATAAAGCAAATCAATAAAACGATGGTGGCTATAGATGTAAGCATCCATCTCGTGAATTTATGTTTGGGTTTTATTCTCGCAGTGGGTCGATTGCTTTCATTTTTTGAACTCCAACCTCTACTTCCTCTTTGAAAATTTTCTAACCAAATTAAAAATAAGACCATTAAGGTTAAAATCGCTGATAAATAAATCGCTGTATTGATGTCTCCAAATGAAAACCATGCTTTGAAAATACCTGAAGTAAAGGTGTCTATTCCGAAATATTTCACCGTTCCATAATCGTTTAAAACTTCCATCCCTGCAAGCGCAACTCCAGCTGCAATTGCCGGTCTTGCCATGGGTAAAGCAATTTTGCTGAAGACTCTCCTTCGATTGCTACCCAACAAAAACGCTGCTTCTTGAAAAGTTGCAGATTGTCGTAAAAAAGAGGCCCTACAAATGACATAAACGTACGGATATAATGTGATTGACAAAACGAAAATCGCACCTGGCATATTCATGATGTCTATGATGGGTCCAACAAATTCCCAATTGAAGGTATTTCTTAAAAAAGTTGCCAATGGACCTGTATATTCCAATAGTCCAACATAACTATAACCCATCATGTAGGAAGGAAAAGCAAGTGGAAGTATCAGCAGCCATTCAAAATATTTTCTTCCAGGGAAATCATAAATTGAAACCAACCATGCCATACTCACGCCTATGACAAAGGTTGAAAATCCTACGCCTATCAATAAAATCAACGAATTGACAAAATAGGAGGGAAGTGAATGTTCAATCAAATGGTTCCAGTATTCACCTGGTGAGTCAAAAAGTTTAAATAAGATGGTGAAAATAGGAGTTAAAACCATCAATAAGATGAGTATGGACCCTGCAGTCCATTTATTCCACCAATAAATTCTTTTTTTTGACATTTTAGTGTAACTAAACCATTTATTTCTCAATGAATATTAACGGGAGATGCTGAGCTGGAAATTTCCAACTCAGCTCAATATTTTTAATGAGTAAGATTATTTCCAGCCTACTTCATCAAATATTTTCACAGCTTCACTGTTGTATTTCCCCAATTCAAGGAACTCTACTTCATCTGCTTTGAACTCACCCCAAGAAGTAGTAGTATCTGCTTTTTTAGCATTTGGGTTGACAGGGAATTCATAGTTCAAATTGGCCAACATTTGTTGAGCTTCAACGCCTGACAAAAATTCCATCAATTGGATTGCATTTTCTTTGTTTGGTGCATATTTAGCAACACCCATTCCGCTGATATTGATGTGCGTTCCTCTGTCATTTTGATTTGGGAAGATAATTCCTACAGATTCTCCAGCTTTTCTTGCTTCAGGATCTTCGTGGTTCACCAATAATCCAACGTAATAAGTATTTACAATTGCCAAATCTCCTTCGCCTGAATAAATGGCTTTGATTTGATCGATGTCACTTCCTTTCGGATTTCTTGCCATATTATCCACTATAGCTTTTGCCCAATCTATTGCTTTTTCTTCACCATTGGCTAAAATGATTGAAGCCAAAAGCGATTGGTTGTAAACGTGTTCAGAAGTACGGGTAAGAATCTTTCCTTTCCATTTTGGATCGGCTAAATCCTCATAAGTTTTGATTTCCTCTGGATTGATTTTGTCTTTGTTATAAGCGATGATTCTCGCTCTATAAGTCATAGCATGCCACAAACCTTGATCTTCTCTGAAGTTTGCAGGAATATTTTTATTTAAAATATCGGAATGAACCGCTTGTAATAAATCTTTAGATTGTGCTCTGTAAAGCCTTCCTGCATCAACGGTGATCAATAAATCCGCTGGAGATTCTGCTCCTTCAGTTTCTAAGCGTTGAATCAATTCGTCTGCAGTAGCATTAACTATATTTACTTTTATACCTGTTTGTTCGGTAAATTTTTTGAATAATTCATCATCTGCTTTGTAATGTCTATGGGTGTAAACATTCACAATTTGTTCGTCAGTTGTACTTTCGGTCGATTTACCACATGCAACTACAAGCAACATGCTGATGACAATTAGTCCAAAGTTTAATATCTTATTCATTTTACTTTTTTTGTTTGCTGCAAATATACATTTATTTAGACTTAGTACAAATAAGAAAGTCAATAAATTATAAGCTTTTAAACAGTTTGAAAGAATGGCTTTGTGAGAATTAAATTGCTCTAATATTTTAGAATTAGATATATGGGTTTAAATAATTGATAATCAGCAATTGAGTGGTTTGTGAAGAAAAAATTGACCAAAAAAAGAAGCTGTCTCATTTTTAAGTGAAACAGCTTCTTCATTGTATAATTATTTAGTGATATGAATTATCTAATAATTAGTTTGGATGAATTCACTTGATTTCCATCAACTACTTTTATGATATAAGTACCTGAAGGTAAATGTGAAACGTTTACCGTTTGATTAATTTTAGAGCCGAAAGCGTTGATCTTTTGGTTAGCAATTAATTTTCCATCTAAACTATAGATGCTGTAGTGAACGTTGTTTGATTTAGCTTCCATATCGATTGTAAAAATACCATTCGATGGATTCGGGTAAACATTGAATGTACTCAAATTAGCATCATTGATTCCTAAAGTAGAGTCAACAGTAAAGTTAGTTGTATTAACGTTAAAGAAGTAGTTATCAATCGCTTTGATCATGATTCTCGCTTCTTCTGTTACTCCCCAACCTTCTGGAACTGTAAATGTATATTCACCGTTGTTTGGTGTGCTATCAACAATTACATGATCGAAGTTCACACCACCATCAGTTGAAAGTAAGATTTGAACATTCTCAACGTTGATAGGTGCAACATCTGTATTTGCAACATCCCAAGTAATGGTTTGAGTAGAACCTAAATTCCAAGTTTCATTGGTGTCTTGTGAAGTTACAACAAAAGGTCCTGCGTTGTTTTCAACTGTCAAAGTAACATTTGTTCTTGCAGTTTGACCACCATTTGTATTGTTGTCTCTTACCAAAACTGAGAATTTCATTTGTCTTGCGACAGCAGGCAGTTTCTCCCAAGCTCTGAAGTTTCCTGGTGAATTAAAATTAGGGTTGTATCCTTCGATGACCGTAGAAAGTCTTGGGAAATATCTTTCGTTATCTTCGGTATCGAAAATAGATCTGAACATAGGACCACCAGTGTTGGTTGGTCTTGGAGGCATTTGTGCAACTTGAGTATCTGTTTGTTCGAAATTGTAAGTCAAAACATCTCCATCTATATCTTCTGCAATTGCTGTTAGTACAAATGGAGTTTCTTTAGGGATGTTTTTATTGGGTATTGGTTGGATCGTAGGTGCGTTATTGCCGGTTTCTATATTTTCACCACAGTTTCCACCACCAGTTATCCAGTTGTACATTTCTTGGATACTTACTGCATGGAAATATGCGTCACTATTGTTTTGAACATTCGGGTAACAAATTCCTGCGTATCCCATGATTGTACTTGCACTTCCTGGTTCAACTGCTGTTGCACTATTTCTGTTACAGCTGTTGTTTTGTGTATGGTTTGCACCGTATTGATGTCCCATTTCGTGAGCGACATAGTCAATTACAAATGGATCTCCTACTGGGTTTCCAGCTCCTGTAACCCCACCAGCTTTTATGTTGTTGTTACAAACTGAACGTAAGTAAGCAACTCCGTTGTCGTTTCCATGAGTGGCTCTAAAGAAAACGTGTCCGATGTCGTAATTTGGTTTTCCGATGATTGAATCAATGGTTGTTTGATTTTGACCCAACATTGCTCCCGCATTATTTGGGTTATAGTTGTCAGTATCGATAAAAATCAATTCATCGTTGTTAGGAACCAATTCCATAGTCACAGACATATCTCTTTCATAAACTTCATTCAAACGAGTCAAAGCTACGTTCAAAGCATCCATAACTGCAGCTTTCTTTTCTGCTTCAGTTCCGTTCCCAACACCCGCTTGTTGTGAGATATACGCAGTGTACTCAATAGTGGTTGCTAAAGCTAAACGATATTTTCTAAGCAAACCATCTTGTACAGTTTCAACGCCCATATCGATTTCAGGTGCCATCGAATTAGGCATTTCGTAAATATCTTCTCCACTGTGTCCACATGAAAAAGTGTGAACATGATTGTCCAAATCTTCTCTCGAATAAACCATATAGATGTTATTGTCCATATTGTATGAATCTATATAGCTAACTCCTTCATTGCTTCGAATGATCGCATTGAAACCAAAGAAAGGTGAAATACTAAATCTTATGGTCGTATTTAAATTTTCTGTGGATTGACCAACATAAGATTTGATGTTTGGATATTTAGCTTGTAAATTAGGGTGCATAACAGAAGCTTCATTGACGATGAAAGTTTCGTATTTACCTTCTGCAGTAGGAACTTTTATGCTAACTCCGTTGGCTTGATTTCTTGCAGGTGCATTCAATAATTGTTGTTGAATTCCATCAACATTTAGTCTCATTAGTTTGTAATCATTTGGGATTACATTTCTCTCTCTTTCGGCTTCTACTTTCACTCCGTTATAATTCGTCCAGAAATTTTGCTGAGCGAAAACTGAAGTAGAAAAAATCAAGAAGCACGATAAAATGATTAGATTTCGTCTCATGTGTTGTTTGATTTAATTAAATTTAAATTTACTTTTTTTGCTACTTTATTTATTTTGATGATTAAAATCGGGTGGCTCTGATTTTTCTTGGCGTATTCCCAATTTTCAATTTCTTTATAATTAATGGTGACTTCCGAATCGGTCATTAGAACATCGATGATTTCAATGTCTCCATTCGGATGGTTTTTTAGTTGAGGTTTTAATAGAATCATCGACTCATTTTCATTGTCAAAGTAGGGAATAGGTGCAGATCTTGGGTATTTTGGATCTTGTAATTTTGTATAAAGGTCCGTCAGTTCCTGTAAGTTCTCAACGATTTTCACCTCAGGAAGGTCTATGTCAACATTGGTTCTTAATTGTTCCTCAAACGGAATCGAATGGTATTGACTTTCTTTAGTACCTACACATGAAAATGTCATAATGAGCAAACTTGTGAATAGAAAAATGTTTTTAATCATCGATTTTATCTATTAAAATTTGCTCAATTTAATGATATATATTTCTTTATGCAAAAGAAAAATCTATTCGGCCAATAATTTATCTAACATTTTATGGACTTCTTCTTCATTCCAATTTCTTGAACGAGTGACTTTTTCTACGACTTCTCCTTTTTTATTGATAATAAATGTGGTTGGAAAAGCATTTGGAATCAAAGCTTTTGGAAGAAGGCTATTCGCTTCATAAACTGGCATGCTATAGTTGTGTTTTTCGAGAAATGGAACAAACCTTTCTGGTTTATCTTGCATGGTTATCAACACAAAAGAAACTTGATCTCCTTTGGCTTCATACAACTTTTGGATACTCGGCATTTCTTCAACACAAGGAGGACACCAACTTCCCCACATATTTAGAAATACAACTTTTCCTCGATGTTCTTTTAGGTTTGAATCTGAGGTACCATTGTATCCGGTCAAATCGATGTCTAAATTGTCATCGTTCAAATTGAACTCACGATTGGGAAGTTCAACGCTTGGACCTCCAAGAGTGATTTGGTTTAACTTTTTTACAGCTAAATCACCGATTGGGGTGAAAAAAACGAGTGCTAAAATTATCAAGGCAACTCCACTAATAACATAACCACTATTTACTTTCATATTACTTCATTGTTTCTAATAATTCATTAAAAATAGCTTCTCCTTTGTCTTTGTTATACCAAAGTTGTAAATCGTTATGAAAATCATCGGATGTATAAACTTCTGGATTTTCTTTGTGTTTTTCTAACATTTCCATTCCTTTTCTTGGTCTTGGTCCAAATCTGAATTTTTCATTTCCATCGGAATCTATACCAATGTACATAGGAATTGATCGAGCACCATCGGTTAGAAATTCATCCATTAATTCCAAATTTTCATCTCTGAAAACAATTCTCTGCTCAACGCCCAATTCGTTCATTATAACATTCATCACAGGTAAACTCTGAGCCGCATCACCACACCAACCTTCAGAAATTGTCAACAATTCAAAATCAGTTGAAATGTTTTTCAATGCATTTTTTTGTTCATCAGACAAATTGAAGGTTTTATTGAGACGCTTCATCCTTTGGAGATTGAGCGAATAATGTGGAATTAAAAAACTGTCTTTATCAGTTTTTTCAAGTGTTTGCAATTGATTATTGACTTTCTCTAAATAATCATTGTAATTCAATCCTTTATCAAAATAATCCTTTAAGTTCATTTGTGTGTTATTATTTGTTAGTAAACCCACTTCAATCTCGGTGAAGTTTCAGGAACAACGATTCTTTGTGCAATTCGATCCAAACGATCAGGAAGTTTCATGATATAATCTCTGGCTTTCTCCGCTTCATCGGTTAGATTTGTGATCTTGTCGATTTGCCACATATTGATTAATTTTCTGATAATATCTACGTAATCCAAGGAAGTGTAAATCCCTAATCTTTGTGCGGAATCTGAAAAAATCTCAAATGCTTTACCCATTGGCTCACCAGATTCTCTCAAGAAGTGCGCAGGCATAACTATTTTTAGTTTCAACATATAATTAAACGCCAACATCATTTCACTTGGATCTACTTCAAATATTCTTTTTACAAATTCAGCATAAGCCAAATGATGACGCATCTCGTCTCCAGCAATTATTTTACACATTCTCGCCAAATTTTTTACTCCCATTTGTCGGGCTAACTTAGCAACTCTGTCGTGAGAAATATAAGTGGCTAATTCTTGAAAACTTGTATAAACAAAGTTTTTATATGGGTCATGACTTGTTCCTATGTCAAATCCATCTGCAATCAGATAATGAGTTGAAATTTCAACTTCGCGCATATTTACTCTTCCTGACAAATACAGGAATTTATTCAAAACATCACCATGTCTATTTTCTTCCGCTGTCCATGCACGGAACCATTTTGCCCAACCATTTCTATTTTCTTGATCAACTCCTTCGATCTCCATGATCCAAGATTCGTAGGAGGGAAGTGCCTCTTCTGTGATTGTATCACCAATCAATGTTATCCAGAAATCATATGGCAAATCTTTAGATAATTCTCTTAATTCTCTGATTTCTTCTAAAAAGTTTTCTGAACTTGAATCAGGTAAAAAGTCAGTTGGTTGCCAAATTTTATCTGGGCTGATAAGAAATTTATCCATATAAGCATCGACATCCTTGTCGATGAAATTCATTACTTCTAAACGTATGTTCTCTCTTTTTGTCATTCTTTATTTATTCAATTATTGATGATTCGATAGACGAACGAATTTCATCCATCAATTCATCAAAATTCTTATTTTTAGGTGAGATTGGTTGATGTACTTTTAACTCAAAAGCTGTACCCAAAGATAATGGGAAAGTTCCATTTTTCAGCAATTTCCATGAATTATTAATCGTGATTGGTACGAT
>DEQC01000089.1:9737-12963 GCA_002359055.1 Flavobacteriales bacterium UBA3376
ACAGCTGAACGGTTATTTTTTTCAATATATTCTGCCAGTTTTTTTATTTCTGGAAGTGCTTGCTTCGGATTTCGTCTATCGATCAGAGCGGAGCCTCCTTTCTTTAAATTGTAAGAAACACTTGGAATCCCTTTGCCAAGTTCAATTTTACTAATAAATTTTGGGTGATGATCCGAAAGATACCATTCGATAGGAGAAATGTCAAACATGCTTTGGTGATTGCTCACAAAAATAATCGGTTGACCTTTGGGTAAATTTTCTCTTCCTGAAAATTTATAAGTCGTTCCAAGGATGCGAGTCAGTTGAACCAAAGTCCAATTCATGATTCTAACGGATCGATGATGGGCGTGATATCCTCCCAAATTATAACTCAGCCATTGGAATACATGCATAATCACTAAAGTCAATCCAAAAAGTAAATAAAAAATAGCGTTTAAAAGGATTGCCAATACCTTCATAAAAAATGTTTTGTGTGTTAGTCTATGATTTTTAGCTTATTTGAATTCTTCTTTCAACCTTTCGATTTTTTGTTTCAACTCTTCTTCTTTTATCTCGAAATCTGAAATGTCTTCAAGTTTAGTTTTGACTGAAAAATAATATTTTATTTTCGGTTCAGTACCTGATGGGCGAGCAGCGATTTTGCTTCCATCTTCGGTGTAAAATATCAAAACATTTGAAGGATGAATATCGATAGGAGTTTCATTGCCCGTGATTAAATCTTTGGAAATAGATGTTTGATAATCGTCCAAACGAACGACTTTCGAGCCATCGAAACTCTCAGGTGGATTGCTTCTATAATTGCTCATCAATTGACTGATTTCTTTGGCTCCTTCCTTTCCTGTTCTAACCACTGAAACCAAATCTTCTAAATAAAAAGAAGTCAGCGTATAAATTTTCAATAATTCTTCAAAAAAACTACTATTGTTCGCCTTTGCATAAGCAGCTATTTCACAAGCCAATAAAGTTGAGCTGACAGAATCTTTATCTCTTACGAAATCGCCAACCATAAAGCCGAAACTTTCTTCACCTCCACCAATAAATCTTTGTTTTCCTTCGGATTTTCTGATCATGTCTGCTATCCATTTAAAACCAGTCAAACCGACTTTGCATTCCGCATCATATTTCTTTGCAATTTCAAAAAAGATATCTGAACTCACGATGGTTGAACCTATGAAATCTTTTCCTTCCAATCGATTGTTGTTTCTGTTTTTCAATAAATAATCCACGAAAACTGTATTGGTTTGATTTCCATTTAAAAGTATTAGTTCACCTTTCAGATTTCTTACAGCAATTCCCAATCTATCTGCATCAGGGTCAGTTCCAATGACAATGTCAGCACCTACCTCATTGGCCAAATCAACTGCCATTTGAAGTGCTGCAGGTTCTTCCGGATTAGGAGATTTTACTGTTGGAAATTCTCCACTTGGATTGGATTGTTCCTCAACCACCCAAACATTTTTGAATCCAGCTTTTTTCAATGCTTCAGGTATGGTTACAATTGAAGTTCCATGAATAGGTGTGAAAACAATTTTTAAGTCTTCCTTTCCTTCATTTGTAAATCCAATTGCATTTACACATGCTTGAATGAAGGCTTGATCGATGGATTCTCCAATAAAATTCAATAAAACGTCCTTGCCTTCGAATTTTATTTCATTTGCACTTACTTTATTTACTTCTTGGATAATTTCTCCATCTTGAGGTGGTACGATTTGTGCACCGTCGTTCCAATATAATTTATAACCATTGTATTCAGGTGGGTTGTGAGAAGCTGTAAGAACTATACCCGCATCGCATTTGAGGTGGCGAATGGTGAAAGAAAGTTCTGGAGTAGGTCTAAAACTTTCGAATAAATAGACTTTTATATCGTTTGCAGTTAAAATATCGGCGACTATTCTAGCGAAAGTATCTGAATTTTTTCTAACATCGTAACCGATGGCTACAGATTTTTCTTTGTTTGGAAATTGTTGGTTGAGATAATTTGCAAATCCTTGTGTAGCTGCGCCCAGAGTGTATTTGTTGATTCTATTGGTACCAACTCCCATGATTCCTCTCATTCCACCAGTACCAAATTCTAAGTTTTTATAAAATGCATCCTCTAAGAGTTCAGGATGATTGTCGATCAAATCTCGAACTTCGGATCTTGTATTTTCGTCGTATTCTTCACTTAACCATAGTTTGGCTTTTTCTAATGAATTTTTACTCATTTTTTATTTGTTTTGAATAGTAGCTCTGTCTTTTTCTGAAATATCTTTTTTTGGATCGCCTAAGAAATATACTTTGGCGTTGTCATAGGCTGTTCCACTTAGGTTTTTCATAGCGTTAACAGTTAGGTTTGAATTTTTCTTGGCTTTGATTTTAACATCTACGCCTTGTAAATTGCTTAAATCAGCAATGCTTTCGTCGTTAGTCGATATATTTTGGTCGATGGCTGTTCCGTTGATAGTGGCTTGGCTTTGATCATTCATTTCTAAATCAAATTTCTTTAATTCTAAATAAGCATTATTAAGAATGGCATTATCTGACAAATTCATAATGATTTCTTTAGCTTTCATCGTACCAGAAATTTTCATTTTGGTTTGTTGTCCTAAGTTGATGTTTTTCAATTGAGGATCGAAATAAATATTGACATTGTATAAACTGAATTTTTCTACAGTTGAAATTTCTTCTATCGTCAATTTATTTCTCTTTAAATTCACTTTCAAATTTTGAATTAAATTCTCATGAGATTCTATAACGACTTTTGTTTCTTGAGAAGGAATTAAGGTTAAATTACAATTACACTTTACATCCATCGTACTGAAAGTATCAATTGCATACTCTTGGATGGAGTTTGCAGTTCCTTCGCCTTCTATTTTTGATTGACATCCGATCAAAAAAATGGCTGTGATAAATAAAAAGGCTTTTGTTTTCATATTTTAGATTTTACTTTAAAGTTCAAAGTTTCTTTGATTTCAAATTCATCTTTAACTTTTGAGTGTTTGATGAAAATTTCTCCTAAAAAACCAGCCAAAAATAATTGTGTTCCTAAAATCATAGCGACCAATGCAATGTAAAAGAAGGGATTGTCGGTAATCAATCTTGCATTTTTTTCTAAGAAATAAACTTTATACAATTTGTCAATTCCCAAATACAAAGTGGCAAAGAAACCTATGATAAACATCAAAGTTCCTATAGCTCCAAACAAATGCATGGGTTTATTTCCGAATCTTGAAATAAAAGTCAAAGT
>DEQC01000089.1:13078-32304 GCA_002359055.1 Flavobacteriales bacterium UBA3376
TTTTTTGCCAACACCGGAATGTATCGATGCATATCGCCATGTAATTCCAATTCTTTCACAACTTCTGCTCGATATGCCTTGAGTCCACAGTTGAAATCGTGCAATTCCAAACCTGAAACTTTTCTTGCGACTGAGTTAAAGAGTTTGGAAGGAAGATTTTTGGTCAATTTTGGGTCTTGTCGATTTTGTTTCCATCCAGAAATTATATCCGCATTTTCTGATTGTAACATTTCATAAAGTTCAGGAATTTCTTCAGGGAAATCTTGTAAATCAGCATCCATAGTGATAACGACTTCGCCTTTGACCTTAGGAAATGCAGCCATCAATGCTTGAGATTTTCCGTAATTTTTTCTGAACCTTACTGCTTTGATTTCGGGGTTTCCATCTGCGAGGAATTCTATGATTTTCCATGAATTATCGGTGCTCCCATCATCAATAAATATTACTTCGAATGTAAAGTTGTTTTGAATACAAACCGATTTGATTCTTTGAAACAATTCTTCAATCGAATCCTGTTCATTGAGCAAAGGGATGACAATCGATAAATCCATCATTAAACGCGTTTGTTTTTAAATAATTGAGCGAAAAGAACTCCAATGATCAAATAGTAGAACAAAATCATTGAATAATATATGAAAAAGTTTTTACCGCTGAAAAGATTGTATTCCAAATTGCTGATAATTTCTTTTTCTGCCATGATTTTATCGCCTTCTTCCAACATGGTTTGCTCATCTATATTGCCATATCTCAATTCGACTAAACCTCTTTTCAAACTATCTTGAGCCCATTCGCCAGTGGTGTTGAAAAATATAAATATCGAAGCCAAACTGAGCAAACCTCCAACGAACATAGGAATAAATCCTAATTTTAATGCTTTTTGAAAGCTTAGAACTTCCTTTTTGGCAGAGCCATAAACCCCATAAAAAGCTACTCCTGCATAAATTGGTGGTAATATGAATGAACAAATGATAGCAGAATAGTTGAAGTAATCTGCATCAGTTATATCTCCTCTGGTTGAAAAAAGATAAAATAAAAGGAAAAAAAGTGCCATTGTAATAATAAATAGCACCATCGCAAGTTTTGCAATTTTTTGATTTATTTTCATTCGACAAATGTAAGAATATAATAGCGATTAATCTTCTGACTTTTCTTCGAAATCTAATGAGAGTGAATTGACGCAATATCTGAGACCTGTTTCAGTTGGACCATCATTGAATACATGTCCTAAATGACCGCCACAACTTCCACAAAGTATTTCAGTTCTAACCATGCCATGAGATGTGTCCAACTTCTCGATGATTTTCCCAGTTTCGATTTCTCTGTCAAAACTCGGCCAACCACAATGAGCGTCAAATTTTGAATCCGAACTGAACAAAACCTCTCCACATCCTGCGCATGTATAAACACCTTTTTCGAAATGCATATTGTATTGCCCTGTATAAGGTCTTTCCGTTCCAGCTTGTCTCAAAACATAATATTGCTCTTCAGTCAACTCTGCTTTCCATTCTTCATCCGTCTTATTTACTTTGAATTGTTTGTTGTTTTCTTCCATTGTATATTGTTTTATAGAATGTTTTCCACAAGAAAAAAGTAGGAGTAAACTTAAAAAATACATCGACTTTTTCATCATCATTCTTTACTTTTTTTGCTCAAATAATATGCCGATAGACGATCAATACTGCTCTAATTTTCGGTTGTATTCTAAAATGGTTTGATGAATCGAATTTTTGTCGATAAACACATCAAAGGTCGATTGTCCCAATCCGTTGATTAAACTAAAGTTAATTTGACTCTTTTGATTTTTTTTGTCCAACTTCATTTTGTCGATGAGTGGAGAAATTGCATTTTCAGGAATTCTAACTTTTGGGAAAATCTTTAAAATGTTTCTAAAAATTCCATCAACTTCCATTTCATTCAACATATTTTTATGGTAACTCAATAAACTTTCAATCAACATTCCGACTGCGATTGCTTCGCCATGAAGTAAATAATTTTCTGAATTCATAAATTCACTTTCAATGGCATGTCCGATGGTGTGACCAAAGTTCAAAGTTTTTCTTATTCCTTGGTCATTTGGATCTCGCTCAACTATTTCGATTTTAATTTTTGTTGAATCTATGATTAAATCTTTGATGGATTCTGAATTTATTTGTTGAATCGAACAGATGTTTTCCCAATGTTTTTTATTGTGTATCAATCCATGTTTTAGCATTTCGGCAAGGCCTGATAAAAATTCTCTTTTTTCAAGAGTTTTTAAAAAATCCGCGTGAATAAAAGTTGCCATTGGAAATGCATAAGCTCCAATTATATTTTTTGTGTCGTCTAAATTAATTCCCGTTTTTCCACCAATTGAAGCATCGACCATTGCCAACAATGAAGTAGGAACATTGATAAAATCGATTCCTCTCATAAAAGTAGCAGCGACAAATCCTCCGATATCACTCACCATTCCACCGCCTAAATTTATCAATAAAATTTTTCGCGAATTTCTTATTTCAATCAATTTCCTCCAAATCAATTCAGCATTTCGAATGTTTTTACTTCTTTCGCCAACTTCGATTGAGAAATTATGAATTTCGATGTTTGAATTCAATTGACTTTTCAAAATAGGCAAACAATGTTTTTCGGTGTTTTTATCGCACAAGACAAAAATCACTTCGAATTGATTGATTGAAATTAACTCATTTATTTTCAGGAAAATATCTTCATCGTAAACAAGTTGTTGTTTCATTCTTTGTTGATTTGTTTTGCAATTTAATTAATTATTAGCTGGCAACTCTTCAAATAAAGTTTAAATTTGTGAAAACACATCTTAGATGAATATAGTTCTTTTTGATGATATTGAGTGGTCGCAGCTTAGGCCATTGACATTGACCAAACCAGTTGCTGAATTGCGAATGGGTATTTTAACTTTCAAGGAAAGGTGGATGAAATTGATGGAAGGAGAATATAGCTATTTGACTTCCGATTATTTGTCAGAGAAATATCCGTTGCATTTAGAAAAGTCAAATTTATTTATCAATCCAGCTTATTTTCCCAATCAATTATTGGTCGATATGACCAAAGCTTTAAAAGCAGGAGAAAGTATATGGTTAAATGATCGATTGATCGCAGCGAATTGTTCTTATGATGAGTTCCAAGATTTGGATGCATTAAAGAAGCGTGGCCAATCATTTGAGGGAGGATTGATATGTATTGAGCGATTATGGGATTTGTTTACACATAATCCATATGCATTGAGGATGGATTTCGATTTGTTGACGAAGGATGTACTTTCAGAGAAGATTTCATCGACCAATGGTGTTTTCAATGCAAAGAATATTTTCATAGAAAAAGGAGCGGAGGTTGAATATTCGATTTTGAATGCCAAGGAAGGACCTATATATATTGGAAAGAATGCCGAAGTGATGGAAGGAAGTATGATCAGAGGTGGATTGGCTTTATGTGAAGGAGCGAAAGTCAATATGGGAACGAAGATTTATTCGGGCACGACGATTGGTCCTTATTGCAAAGTCGGTGGTGAAATCAATAATTCCATTTTGATGGGATATTCGAACAAAGGACATGAAGGGTTTTTAGGGAATTCTGTCATAGGAGAATGGTGTAATTTAGGAGCCGACACCAATAATTCCAATTTGAAAAACAATTATTCCAACATCAGAATCTGGGATTACACAACTCAGGATTATATAGATACCGGATTACAGTTTTTTGGATTGGTGATGGGAGATTTTTCAAAAACAGCTATCAATAGTCAATTCAATACAGGAACTATTATAGGAGTATCGGCCAATGTGTTTGAATCAGGATTTCCACCCAAATACATACCATCGTTTAGTTGGGGAGGAGGAAAGAATTCAGAAAGGTTTGATTTGGAGAAAAGTTATGAATCTGCTTCAAAAATGATGGAGAGAAGAAAAAAGATATTAACCGAAAGCGACAAAAGTATTTTAAAGAATATATTTACAAAAGCTATTGATTATTAATTGTTTATGGTTGGTAAGTTTTTGATATAATTGATTTATTAAACAGTTGATTGTTAATAATCATATGTTAAAAATGGGTTAATTAATAAATATTCTTAAATTTGCCCTCTGTAAGTAAAGAACTAAATGTAATGACTGGAACTTATAACAACGTTTTAGAACTGATTGGAAATACGCCATTGGTTCGACTAAACAAAATAGGCCAAGAAATTCCAGGTGAGGTTTACGCTAAGTTAGAAAGTTACAACCCGGGACATTCGACCAAAGACAGAATTGCTTTGCATATCATTGAAGAAGCAGAAAAACAAGGACTTCTAAAACCAGGAGCGACTATTGTTGAGACAACTTCAGGAAACACAGGATTTAGTGTTGCGATGGTAAGCATAGTGAAGGGCTACAAATGTATTTTAGCAGTTTCAGATAAGACAAAAGATGAAAAAATTGCATATTTAAAAGCATTAGGTGCCAAGGTTTTTGTTTGTCCGGCGAATGTACCAGCTGACGACCCAAGATCTTATTATGAAGTAGCCAAAAGAATTGCGGAAGAAACACCAAATTCTATTTATATCAATCAGTATTTTAATTTAAAAAATATTGAAGCCCATTATTTGACTACTGGACCTGAAATTTGGGAACAAACTAAAGGAAAAATTACACATTTAATCGCTTGTTGTGGAACGGGAGGTACTCTTTCAGGATCTGCGAGATATTTGAAAGAACAAAACCCAGATATCAAAATCATAGGCGTAGATGCTTATGGATCTATTTTGAAAAAATATCACGAAACAGGTGAAGTGGACAAAGATGAAATTTATCCGTACCGCATCGAAGGCTTAGGGAAAAATTTAGTACCTCATGCAACCGATTTCAATATAATCGATAAATTCGTAAAAGTAACTGACGAAGAAAGTGCATATAGAACACGTGAAATTGCTTTGAAAGAAGGTATCATGGGTGGATACACCAGCGGTGCTGTCGTTCAAGCTTATTCACAGCTAAAAGACGAATTTTCTTCAGAGGATTGTGTGGTATTGATTTTTCCAGATCATGGATCAAGATATATTACCAAAGTCTTTAGTGATGAATGGATGCAAGAAGAAGGATTTACAAACAGTAAATTGAACGGTTTGGAATCTGGAGCTACTGTTCATCATGTAGAAAAAATGCTATGAAAATAATTGTATAGAATAATATAGCAAATGCTCCCAATATAGAATTGTGGAGCATTTTGCTTAAATAAAATTGAAGATTTATTATGATGGATATATTTGATAGAATAAAAAACAATCCTGGTCCGTTGGGACAATTTGCTGATTATGGTGAAGGTTATTTTATTTTCCCAGAATTAGAAGGTGAATTAGGACCAAGAATGAAATTTAAAGGAAAAGACGTTATTGTTTGGAGTTTAAATAACTACTTAGGTTTAGCGAATCATCCAGAAGTAAGAAAAGCTGATGCTGATGCAGCTGCAAAATACGGTATGGCTTATCCTATGGGAGCAAGAGCGATGACTGGTCAAACCAAATACCATGCGCAATTGGAAAATGAATTGGCAGAATTTACAGGAAAAGAAGCTGCCTATCTTGTGAATTACGGATACATGGGTATGGTGTCTGCCATCGATGCTTTGGTGACCAAAAATGATGTTATCGTTTATGATATAGAATCTCACGCTTGTATCGTTGACGGTGTTCGTTTGCATATGGGTAAAAGATTTACCTATCAACATAACGATATGGATAGCTTGAGAAAGAACTTGGAAAGAGCCGAAAAAATTACAAGAGTTACCGGTGGTGGTATTTTGGTAATTACCGAAGGTGTTTTCGGAATGATGGCTGAACAAGGTAAACTTAAAGAAATCTGTGCCCTTAAAAAAGAATTTAACTTCAGACTATTGGTCGACGATGCACATGGTTTAGGAACTTTAGGTAAAACTGGTGCTGGTGCAGGTGAAGAGCAAGGTGTTCAAGATCAAATCGATGTTTACTTTGGAACCTTTGCTAAATCTTTTGCTGGAATTGGTGGATTCTTCTCAGGAGATAAAGAAGTGATTCGCTATTTGAAATACAATATGCGTTCTCAAATCTTCGCAAAATCTCTTCCTATGCCAATGGTTATGGGTGCTTTGAAAAGAATTGAATTGATCAGAAATCATCCTGAATACAAAGATAAATTGTGGGAGAATGTTGAAAAAATTCAATCAGGTCTGAAAGCAAGAAACTTTAACTTAGGAAAATCAAACACACCTGTAACGCCGGTTATCTTAGAAGGAAGCCCAGTCGAAGCGACTATTATGGCAAAAGACCTAAGAGAAAATCATGGCATCTTTGTTTCAGTTGTAGTTTATCCAGTAATTCCAAAAGGAACGATCATCTTTAGAATTATTCCTACTGCAGTTCATACTGATGAAGATATAGAATTGACTTTAGAAGCTTTCTCAGCTATACGCGAAAAGTTAGATTCTGGATTCTATAAAAAAGAAGCAGAAAAAATAGATTTAGATTACACTCAGTATTAAATCATAATTTTCAAACATAATAAAACCCCATGAAACACTGTTTTATGGGGTTTTTACTTGTAAGTAAAATATAATGACTGGTCAACTGGCTTGGAAGAGAATACATTAAAGGCGTGAATTCTATCTAAATAAAAACAAACTTGAAAAGTAAAAAAAATATAATTAATTTTCTTCTAAACTGTTGATTGTAATCATGCAACTATAAGATGATTAAATTTCAAATGGTTGCTTCAAAATTTTAATTTCTCTTAAAGAAAATTAATTTTTACAAATCATTGACACTAATCTTAAGCTAAATTTAACTTTATATCAATTATAACTTGCCATTTTTTCAAAGGCTATTTCTGTTAAAATCAGATTAAATCCTTATTTTTGTACATTAAATTTTAAGTAAAAAAAATAAAAATATTATGAGTTCATTTGATGTTACCGTTATTGGATCTGGACCTGGTGGGTATGTAGCAGCTATACGTAGTGCGCAGTTGGGATTTAAAACCGCTATTATTGAGAAAACAAGTCTTGGAGGTACTTGTTTAAATGTTGGATGTATTCCTTCAAAAGCCTTGTTAGATTCATCGGAACATTATAATGCTGCTATCAATAATTTTGCAGCTCATGGAATTGAAATTGAAAAACCAAAAGTCAATTTCGAAAAGATGATCGAACGTAAAAGAGAAGTAGTAAATGCAAACGTTCAAGGAATTGAATTTTTGATGAACAAAAACAAAATTGAAGTTTTCAATGGTGTGGGTTCTTTAAAAGATTCTACCCACGTAATCGTAACCAAAGAAGACGGATCTACAGAAGAAATCGAATCCAAGTACATCATCATTGCTACAGGTTCATATTCGACTGAATTGCCTTTTGCAAAAACTGATAAAGAAAGAATAATCACTTCTACAGAAGCTTTGGAACTAAAAGAAATTCCAAAACACTTGATTGTAATTGGAGGTGGAGTAATCGGTTTAGAATTGGGTTCAGTTTATTTGAGATTAGGTTCTGAAGTAACTGTAGTTGAATATGCCGATAGAGTAATTCCAGGAATGGACGCTTCTCAATCGAGAGAAATTACAAAAGTCCTTAGAAAACAAGGAATGAAATTCAATACTTCTACCAAAGTTACTGAAGTGACCAACAATGGCGATACTGTAACTGTAAAAGCTGAAGACAAAAAAGGTGAAGCCTTGACTTTTGAAGGTGATTACGTTTTGGTTTCTGTAGGTAGAAGTGCTTATACGGAAGGATTAGGTTTGGAAAATGTTGGAATTGAAACCGACGAAAGAGGAAGAATCAAAACCAATGATAAACTTCAAACCAATATTGAAAATATTTATGCAATTGGTGATGTGGTAGCAGGAGCTATGTTGGCACACAAAGCAGAAGACGAAGGAGTTTTCGTAATGGAAGTGATTGCTGGACAAAAACCACACATCAATTATGACCTGATTCCAGGAGTTGTTTACACTTGGCCAGAAGTTGCTTCTGTTGGAAAAACCGAAGAACAACTGAAAGAAATGAACGTTAAATACAAAGTTGGAAATTATCCATTCCGCGCATTGGGTAGAGCACGTGCAAGTATGGATCTGGATGGATTTGTTAAAATTTTGGCGGACGAAAGCACCGATGAGATTTTAGGCGTTCATATCGTTGGAGCAAGAGCTGCTGACTTGATTGCAGAAGTAGTTGTAGCAATGGAATTCAGAGCTTCAGCAGAAGACATCGCTCGTATCAGTCATGCGCACCCAACTTATGCAGAAGCGATCAAAGAAGCTGCTTTAGACGCAACTGACAAAAGAGCTCTTCATGCATAATCAAAACCATACAATGTAAAATAATATACCAGTCGCTATTAAGTGACTGGTATTTTTATTTTATAAAACATACCCAAAATTTACACTTTAATTAATCAAATTAATTTTCATGACACTTATTAAATCTATATCCGGCATAAGAGGAACTATTGGAGGAAAAGTCAACGATAATTTAACGCCCATTGATGCAGTCAAATTTGCCGCAGCTTATGGCTCATGGATGAAATCAAAATCCAATAAACAAAAATATACTGTAGTCATCGGAAGAGATGCGAGAATTTCTGGACAAATGATTTCACAACTCGTAAGTTCTACCTTGATTGGACTTGGAATAGATGTGATTGATTTAGGTCTGTCAACTACACCTACCGTTGAAGTGATGGTAACTCATCTGAATGCTCATGGTGGAATTATCTTGACAGCAAGTCACAACCCAAAACAATGGAACGCTTTAAAACTTTTGAACGAAAAAGGTGAATTTGTTTCGGCCGATGACGGAGCAGAAATTTTAAAATTAGCTGAAAATGAAGATTTTGACTTTGCCGAAGTCGATGATTTAGGGAAATATGAATTAAATGATGAAGGAATTGGCATTCATATTCAGAAAATATTAGAATTACCATTGGTAAACGCAGAAGCTATTACCCAAAAGAAATTCAAAGTTGTAATCGATGCTGTAAATTCAACTGGAGGAATTGCCATTCCGCCTTTATTGGATAAATTAGGTGTAGAATATGTCAAATTGTATTGTGAACCAAATGGTCATTTCCCACACAATCCAGAACCTTTGAAAGAACATTTGACCGATATATCAAAATTAGTAGTCGAAGAAAATGCAGATTTCGGGATTGTAGTTGATCCAGATGTTGATCGTTTGGCGATTATTTCAGAAGATGGTGAAATGTTTGGTGAAGAATATACTTTAGTTGCTGTTGCTGATTATGTTTTGTCTAAAACTCCTTCACCCACAGTTTCAAATTTATCATCGTCAAGAGCCTTAAGAGACGTCACAAATTCACACGAACAAGAATATTTCGCTTCGGCTGTAGGAGAAGTCAATGTAGTGACAAAGATGAAAGAAGTAGGAGCGAAAATAGGAGGTGAGGGCAATGGTGGAATTGTCTATCCTGAATTGCATTATGGAAGAGATTCATTGGTAGGAATTGCATTGTTTTTAAGTCATTTGGCAGAAAAAGATATGAAAGTAAGTGAACTGAGAGCTTCTTATCCAGCTTATTTTATGGGTAAAATGAAAATTGAATTGACGCCTGAAATAGATGTCGATAATTTATTGGATCAAATTCAAGAAAAATATAAAAACGAAGAAATTTCAACAGTCGATGGAGTGAAAATTGACTTTGAAAACGAATGGGTACATTTGAGAAAATCAAACACTGAGCCTATCATTAGAATTTATACCGAAGCTTCAACTCAAGAAAAAGCCGATGCTTTGGGTCATAGATTTATCGATGAAATGAAATCGATGTTGTAGAATTTCCAACTTACGATAAAACATAAAAAAAGCTTTAAATGTTTATTTATTATTTTAAACATTTAAAGCTTTTATCTTTTTAGAAATTGATTATTCCAACCAACTCGTCAAATACGAATCATCCATCATATCAACTGCTGCTTGCGTCAACTTCACCGGTCTGAATGGATCGATCATCACTGCGAGTTCTTCAGTTGCTTTCTGTCCAACACTTCTTTCCATTGCTCCAGGATGTGGACCATGAACAACACCTCCGGGATGCAGAGTGAAATGTCCTTGTTCGATATGATTTCTACTCATAAAATCTCCATCCACATAATAAAGAATTTCCTCAGAATCTATATTCGAATGATTGTAAGGCGCTGGAACTGCTTTTGGATGATAATCATACAATCTCGGCACGAATGAACAAACAACGAAGTTATGACCTTCAAAATTTTGATGAATTGGAGGTGGTAAATGTATTCTTCCAGTAATCGGTTCAAAATCGTGAATCGAAAATGCATACGGATAAAAATATCCATCCCAACCCACAACATCGAATGGATGAGTTGCATATACAAAAGGATAAATTTTTCCTTCTTTCTTTACTTTGATGACAAATTCACCTTTCTCATCGATCGGTTCTCTGTATTCAGGCAACTTCATATCGCGCTCACAGAAAGGAGAGTGTTCCAAAAGTTGACCATAATGATTTCTATATCTTTTCGGAGTTTCTATAGGAGAAAAAGATTCGATATAAAGCAAACGATTCTCTTCCGAATCAAATTCAAATTGATAAATCGTTCCTCTTGGAATAATTATATAATCACCAGGTACGAATTTTATATCACCAACATATGACTTGAAAGTACCCGAACCCTTATGTACAAAGATCAATTCATCGCAATGCCCATTTTTATAAAAATAATCTGTCATCGACTTCTTAGGCGCAGCTACACCAACAACCAAATCATTGTTAAAGAACAAATCCGTTTTAGCTTCTAAAAAATCATCAACTGGTTTTGCTTCAAAACCTTTCAGCAATCTCGGCTCAACATTTTTATCAATCGCAGCTTTTGGTGTCACATCGATCGCTTCTTCAACTCTCAATATCTGAGTAGGTCTGTGTATATGATAGAGTAATGATGATATACCACTAAATCCTTCAGTTCCAAATAACTGCTCGTAATAGTAGTTTCCATGATCATCTTGAAAAACAGTATGTCTTTTTGGTGGGATTTTTCCCAATTGATGGTATCTCATTTTATGTGTTTTTTAATGCTTAATTATTTAATGCTTAAAGTTAAGCATAAATCAAAAAAGTTCAAATTATTCGTATGTATAAATCGATTAAATTTTAAGTCTAATCCGTAACTTTTGCCAAAAGTTCATTTTTGATTCAATGCGTTGAATTTCAATTTTCAAAATGGATTGAAAATCTTTACTGAAGTTTAGTTGATACGCATGTTGATATAACTTTAGCGCTTTGAGGAAATTTTGTTTGTGTTCAGCAATTTTCCCTTTTTGATAATAAAGCGTTGCCTTATCAGCACCACTCACATTCAAACCTTCGGCTATGATTTTCTCAGCTTTGTCAAACTGTCCATGATCAATCAATAAATACGCATAATTGATATAAACAATAGGATAGGAGCCTTTGCAGAATTTGATGGCCAATTCATAATGCCTTTGTGCATTTTTGAAATCCTTAATTTTGGTTTCGTAAATCCAACCTAAATGATTGTGCGCACGACCATATCCTGGATCTATGAGTAAAATCTCATCCAATAATTGTTTGGCTGCTCCAATGTCGTGCTGATCGATCGCTTTACTTACTTCCAAAAATAAAATTTCTACATCCTGCATTTGATTAAAATGTGTAATTGATTGAATGATAAGATTTCCAAATTTAGAAAAACTTTTAATAAGTTTTAGTAAGTTTATTTAGCTTTTTCTAAATAGGCCATATAAAATCCATCAAAACCACTTTGGGAAGGTAAGAGTTGTTTTTCTTTGATCAACTTGAATTCTGGATGTTTTTCTATGAATTTTTTGACTTGATTTTGATTTTCACTTGGTAAAATTGAACAAGTAGAATAAACCAAAGCTCCTCCTGGTTTGACCATTTTTGAATAGTTCTCCAAAATCTCGATTTGATCTTTTTTGATTTGTTCGATGAATTCTGGCGTTAATTTCCATTTAGAATCAGGTTTTCTCTTGATCACTCCTAAACCGCTGCATGGAACGTCCAATAAAACCCTATCGGCCGAATTTTCTAATCGTTTGATTACTTTGGTTGAATTGATGTGTTTGGTTTGAATATTCTGAGCTCCATTTCGCTTGGCGCGCTTTTTCAATTCGGTCAATTTCCATTCGTGAATATCCATGGCATAAATCTGTCCTTTGTTGTCCATCAAAGCCGAAATGTGTAAAGTCTTTCCGCCCGCTCCAGCACAAGCATCGACCACTCTCATTCCAGGTTTGACCTCGAGGAAATCGGCTATGAGTTGAGAACCTGCATCTTGAACTTCAAACAATCCATCCTTGAACGCTTGGGTTTGAAAAACATTGGTTTTATCTCTCAAAACCAAAGCATCAGGAAAATGAGCCAAAGTTGTAGTTTCGATTCCTTCATTTTTTAAAGCTTTTTGAAGCGATTTTTTATCGGTTTTGAGTTTATTGGTTCGGATAACTATATCGGCCGATTGATTCATCGTCTCGATTTCTTTCATCCAAACTTCAGCACCTAATTCTTCAGCGCCCAATTCAAACAACCAATCAGGAATAGATTCTCTCACACTGAAATTATCTTTGGTATTTTGTTGATTGCGTCTAAGAATATTTTTTTTGTTCAATTTCTTGAACTCTTCCCAAGAAGGAAGGTTTTCCCCTTGCAAAACAAACCAAGTACCGACGAACTCCCATAGATTATCGGGTTGTACTTCTTTGCCCATGGAAGCCTCGATCATGCGTTTCCAACGCACTGTATCATAAACAGTCTGTGCAATGAATGAGCGGTCTTTACTGCCCCATTTGCGATTGGATTTCAAAGTTTTTTCGATCTGATGACTGGCATATTTTTCATTGAAAAAGATGTTTTCCAATGCATCAGTGATACCGATAAATAAATTTTTATATGGAAGTATTTTCATACCGCAAAACTAATCAATTTCAACGGATTTCAAACCACATGATTTTAACATAAAATCGTTCTCTATAAAATCAAAATTTTCCTAACAAATTATCATTTGACAATCATTTAACGTGTAAGTGCTATTGGTTTTTGATGTTAATTCCAAAACCTTTTATTCTTTGAATTTTAACATTTAAATGTTTCATTAATAAAAATTAATGACACCGCGTCCCTAAAAATTATATCCGCTATAAATTGGGCTGCAGTATCGGATGGGCTAATGTTAGCAGAAATTATTATATAAAAACCATAATTAATAGGACAGAAACTGTAAGCTTCCCTTAGTTCGAACCAATTAGCAGTAGAATCACTCCTAAAATTATTATCAATTTTTCTCAAAAAAAAAACACCTCCAAACTCTTTTGAAGGTGTTATGATTAAATTCTAAATTTTTCAATTAGAGAGCTTTGAATAGATTTATTGTTTAGCAAATTGTAAATGTGCGGTTATGTGAACATCTTTTCCAATGCCTATACCCGAAGGATCGAAATTGATGTTATAATCAAATCGATCGATCACAGTTTTTGCTTTTAAACCAATTTTTTGTCCCTCATCACTGCTTGCCAATCCACCATAATACAAATCGAAAATTACATCTTTGGTTACTCCTTTCATAGTCATTTTACCGTGCAATAAATAATGGTTTGGCTTTCCGGTTTTCATCACCTTTGTACTCTTAAAACTGATGGCTGGATATTTGTCCACTTCAAAGAAATCAGCATTGCGAAGGTGATTGTCTCTTGCTTCTACGCTAGTATCTATACTTTTGGTTTGAATCGTAAATTCAAAACTGGCATTTTCCAAATTTTCGACTTCACCTTTGGTGTTCATTGTACCGGTATATTCCAAAAATTTACCGTTAACCATACTGATGTTGGAATGTTTAACAGCGAAATTTACCGATGAATGATAAGGATCAACGCTCCATTTGTCTTGTGCGTAAGTGGTAAGCGTAAAGGCAATTAATGCCATGAAAATAGTTAACTTCTTCATATTAAATAGTTTTGAGATTTTATCAAATTTAAGAAATTAATCAATCAATTGAATAACAATTGTTTATTAACTTACTATCCATCAAACATTTTCTTGTCCCATAATCAACTTTCAAAAATTTTTACAAATATGATTTAGCTTATGTTTTTTGCTGGGTTAATTTTGTAAATTAGAGTTCAAATTAAGCTTGAGTCGATAAACTTTTTAATATATAAATTATGAAAACATTGGAAGGAAAAGTAGCTATTGTAACTGGTGGATCATCGGGTATAGGCAAAGCATGTGTGGAACTTTTTGTAAAAGAAGGTGCCAAAGTAATTATCGCAGATTTAAATGAAGATTTGGGGCAGAAATTAGCCGATGAATTAGGTGAAAATACTTTGTTTGTAAAAGCCGATGCATCTTCTGCTGAAGATAATAAAATGCTCGTTGATAAAGCAATTGAGAAGTTCGGTGCTTTGCACATTGCTGTAAATAACGCTGGAATTGGTGGTGAATCCAATAAAGTAGCTGATATGTCATTGGATGGTTGGAAAAAAGTCATCGATATCAATCTTAACGGAGTTTTTTACGGAATGCACTATCAAATTCCTGAAATAAAGAAAGTTGGTGGAAGTATTGTCAATATGGCTTCTATATTGGGCTCAGTTGGTTTTGCTAATTCCTCTGCTTACACAGCAGCCAAACACGGAGTGGTTGGTTTGACTAAAGCAGTTGCTTGGGAATATGCCACTGAAAATGTGAGAATCAATGCGGTAGGTCCTGCGTTTATTCAAACACCTTTGATTGAAAATGATTTGGAACCTGAAGTTTTAGAGTTTTTATCGACCCAACATGCTTTTCAAAGATTAGGAAAACCGATGGAAGTAGCTGAATTGGTTTTATGGTTGGCTTCTGACAAGTCTTCATTCGCCACCGGAGCATATTATCCTATCGATGGTGGATATTTAGCGAAATAGTTTTTTTGACAAACAGATAGATTGAATCCTGTGGTGGAATTTCTTACCATGGGATTTTTATTTTCATTACTTTTGCCAAAGATTTTCAAAATATGTACAAATCCATCATTCGACCTCTATTGTTTAGATTTGATCCTGAAAGAGTACATCACTTCACTTTTTCATTGCTGAAAATTTCACATAAAATTCCATTCGTTGCTTCGATTTGTAAGAATAAATTCACCATTGAACACAAAGCGTTGGAGAGAGAGGTTTTTGGATTGAAATTTAAAAATCCAGTCGGATTGGCTGCAGGATTTGATAAAGATGCTAAACTTTATAAAGAACTTTCGAACCTTGGATTTGGATTCATCGAAATCGGTACAATTACTCCCAAAGCTCAGCCTGGAAATCCGAAAAAACGTTTGTTTCGACTGAAAGAAGACAGTGGGATTATCAATCGAATGGGATTCAATAACGATGGAGTAGAAAATGCGGTTAAAAGATTGAAAAACAATAAAAATGTTTTGATCGGTGGAAATATTGGGAAAAATAAGTTAACGCCTAACGAAAATGCAATCGATGATTATTTGATATGCTTCGAAAAATTATTTCCAGTCGTTGATTATTTTGTAGTAAATGTAAGCAGTCCAAATACTCCAAACCTAAGAGAATTACAAGATAAAAAACCATTGATGGATTTGTTGCAAACTCTGCAAAACAAAAATTTATCTAAAACTCAAACCAAACCAATTTTATTGAAAATCGCTCCTGATTTGAGCGATGATCAATTGATGGATATAATTGAAATTGTTCAAATAACTAAAATCGCAGGAGTAATTGCAACCAATACTACGATTTCACGAGATGATTTAATTTCTAAAAATCAAAAAGAAAGTGGAGGATTAAGCGGTAAACCACTTACAAAAAGATCGACTGAAGTCATTCGATTTTTGGCTGATAAAAGCAATCGTTCTTTCCCAATTATTGGAGTAGGAGGTATACATTCGCCTCAAGATGCAATAGAAAAATTGGAAGCTGGTGCTTCTTTGGTTCAAATTTATACAGGTTTTATATACGAAGGTCCTTCATTGGTAAAGAAAATCAATCGAGCTGTAATTGAGCATTTTGGGAAAAATTAAATTTTAGTTTCTTTCATTTTAGTTTCTTAAATTTGGGTACAACTCTAAAACTACTAAACCCATGAAAGAAATTTACTCTCTATTCATTCGACTACTATTGCTATTTTTTTTATTGCCTCAAACCATTTTTTCTCAAAATTATCATCAATACGTAAACCCATTCATCGGAACAGGCGGACATGGCCACACTTATCCTGGAGCGACTCTTCCTTTCGGAATGGTGCAATTGTCACCTGATACCCGAATCGATGGAAGTTGGGACGGTTGCAGTGGTTATCATTATTCGGACAATATTATTTACGGATTTTCTCATACGCATTTGAGTGGAACAGGTGTTTCTGATTATGGTGATATCATGCTGATGCCAACTATGGAAGTCGATAAAATAGACGCTGATGAATATTCATCTTTTTTTAGAAAATCAAACGAATCTGCCTCGGCTGGATTTTATGAAGTTTATTTGGATAAACACGATATCAATGTCGAACTAACTGCTTCCACAAGAGTGGGTTTTCATAGATATACTTTCAATCGAAGTGGAAAAGCCAATGTGATTTTAAATTTAAGACACAGGGATAAATTGATCAATGGTAAAATAAGAGTCATTGACAATAGAACCTTGGAAGTTTATCGCGCAAGTACTGCTTGGGCAGAAAATCAACAAGTTTGGGCGAGAATTGAATTCAATCAACCCATGGAATTTGGAAGGGTTTCTATCAGCCAAAATACATACGATTTAGGAATTATCAATCCAGTCATAGAAGATGGTTTGATCATTTCGAGAGATGTTAAAAAAGGCGATAAACTAAAGGTGAAAGTTTCTCTTTCTTTTACAGGATTTAAAGGAGCCGAATTGAATGCATCCGAAATTCCGCATTGGAACTTTAGTTCAGTTAAAAAAGACGCTGAAGATATTTGGAATGAACAATTGTCAAAAATCGAAGTTACATCGGACAGCGAGGATAAATTGAAGATTTTTTATACAGCTCTTTACCACACCATGTTACAACCCAATATCGCTTCGGATATCGATGGGAAATATATGGGTAGGGATTTCAAAGTTCATCAAACCGATGGTCATGATTATTACACCGTTTTTTCGCTTTGGGACACTTTCAGGGCAGTTCATCCACTTTATACTTTGATTGAAAGAGAAAGAACAGTTGATTTTATCAAAACCTTTTTGTTGCAATATGAACAAGGAGGTCGTTTGCCGGTTTGGGAATTGGCTTCGAACGAAACCGATACCATGATTGGATACCATGCTGTTTCTGTTATGGCAGACGCTATGGTCAAAGGAATTACAGGTTTTGATTATAGAAAAGCCTTTGAAGCTGCACTTCATAGTTCAGATCTCGATATTTTCGGACTTGATGCGTATAAAGAGAAACGAATGATCGGTGTAGAAGATGAAGCAGAAAGTGTTTCTAAAACTTTGGAATATGCGTATGACGATTGGTGCATTGCTCAGATGGCAGCAATTCTAAAGGAAAAAAGAGCGTATGACTATTTTATGAAACGTTCACAGAATTGGAAAAATCTATTTGATCCTGAAACTCATTTGATGCGACCGAAGAAAAATGGATCTTGGATAAAACCATTTGATCCGCGAGAAGTCAACAATCATTTTACAGAAGCCAATGCTTGGCAATATTCTTTTTTTGTGCCTCATAATGTTGAAGAATTAATTGAATTTCATGGTGGAAAAGCAAAATTTGAAAAGAAATTGGATGAAATGTTTAGTCTTCCATCCAAAACAACGGGTCGACAACAAGTCGATATTACAGGTTTAATCGGGCAATATGCACATGGAAACGAACCGAGTCATCATATTGCATATTTGTATAATTATGTCGATAAACCACATAAAACCAAACAGAAAGTTCATTATATATTGGATCAATTTTATAAAAATACACCCGACGGTTTGATTGGCAATGAAGATTGTGGGCAAATGAGTGCTTGGTATGTTCTGAGTTCTATAGGAATTTATCCAGTGGCTCCAGCTTCGTTGAAATGGCAAACAGTTGAACCTTATTTCGATAAAATTAAAATCAATTTGGAAGATGGAAGTGAGAGAATTATTACAAAAAATACTCCATTGGCTGAATTAGAAATTTTAGGTTTTGAAGAAGTTGAACCTATTTCTTTTGCTGAAGTCGAAAAAATAGTTCCTCTGCCGTATTTTGAATTCAAAAGTCAGTCTTTTGTGGATGAACTTACTGTAACAATTAAATCTTTGAATCCAAATGAAAAAGTTTTTTATGCCATTGATGATGATCCTTTCTTTGACGGATATTTTTTAGAATATACTCAGCCGATTATAATCAATGAAACTTCCACAATTCATGCGTATAGCAATCGGGACAATTATAAAAGTAGAAAAGTAAAAGCAACATTTTATCAAAGACCTTTTGATTATTCGATTAAATTAACCAAGAATCCTCATCCGATGTATGCTTTGGGTGGTGCTGAGATTCTTTTAGATGGTATGAAAGCTGATTTAGATTGGAGAAAAGGTGATTGGTTAGGTTTTCAGAAAGATGATTTCGAAGCGATTATTGATTTGAAAGAAGTGAAGGAAATCAATATGCTTTCAGCCAACTTCCTTCAAGATGCTCGCTCATGGATAATTTTACCAAAAAAATTAAAAGTTTATACTTCTAATAATGGAAAAAATTATGAATTATTTGGTGAAAACGATTCAAAATTAAGAGCAACTGACGAAAAAGTTCAATCGGAAACCATAGTTGTTAATGGACCAAGAACTGAAGCACGATATATAAAAGTAGTGGCGGAGAACTTCGGACCTTTGCCTGATTCTCATATAAGTGCCGGAGAAAGTGCTTATATTTTTATCGATGAAATCAATATCAAATAAGTGATTTAAACTTCACGATTGATTTCTTTCCAAAGCATATCTTTTAATTCAGTCAAACCTTTTTGAGCAACGGCTGAAATATAGATGTGTGGAATTTCTGTTGGCAATTGTTCAGAAATTTCAGCTTTTAATTCATCGTCCAGCATATCGCTTTTTGATATGGCTAAAATTCTTCCTTTGTCCAATAATTCAGGATTGTATTTTCTCAATTCACTGATTAGAATTTCATATTCTTTGGCATGATTTTCTGAATCAGCCGGAATCAAAAACAATAGAACTGAATTTCTCTC
>DEQC01000089.1:32428-54109 GCA_002359055.1 Flavobacteriales bacterium UBA3376
AGTCGTAAATTCATAGTCAGCAATTTTAGGTTTAGCGGCAGTCACTACTGAAAGTAAAGTCGATTTTCCAGCATTTGGAAAACCTACCAAACCAACATCAGCCAAAATTTTCAATTCGAATATGATCGGCAATTCAATTCCAGGTCTTCCAGGCTGAGCATATCTCGGCGTTTGATTGGTCGCAGATCTAAAATGCCAATTTCCTTTTCCACCAATTCCACCTTCGAGCAAAATGATTTCTTCACCATGTTCTTGAATTTCACCCAAAATATTTCCTTCTTCATCTCTGGCAATCGTACCGATTGGCACTTCAACTATTATATCCTTTCCATCAGCACCCGTTCTTCTTTGACCAGCACCCGCTTGACCATTTTCCGCTTTTAGATGTCGGGTATATCGCAAATGAAACAATGTCCACATATGTGAATTCCCTTTCATAATGATGTGTCCACCTCGTCCACCATCGCCTCCGTCAGGACCTCCTTTGGGAACGTGTTTTTCACGATGTAAATGAACGGAACCCGCTCCACCATTACCACTCCAACAAAATACTTTTATATAGTCAATGAATGTTTGCAAACCTGAAATTTTAATTCTTGCAAAAATAAGTATTTTTAACGGCACTTAGGGATTTAGTTTTAAATCCTCCCTAAATCATTAATTAATTTACGAAATTAGCCATTGTGAAACTATTACATACAGCCGACTGGCACTTGGGAAAGAAACTCGATTTCTATTCGAGAATGGAAGAACAAATCGAGGTGATGAATGAAATTTGTGAAATTGCAGATCGACAAATGGTCGATATGGTCATTGTAGCTGGAGATTTATTCGATGCGTTCAATCCGCCTACTGAAGCCATTGATTTATTATACAAAACTTTGAAACGTTTGACAAACAATGGAAAAAGACCTGTCATCGCTATCGCAGGAAATCATGATTCACCGAATCTAATCGATGCGCCAGATACTCTGGCGAGGGAATGTGGAATAGTGATGATTGGTTATCCGAATGCTTTGGTTGAGAAAATCGAATTAAATGACTTTCAAATTACTAAATCAGTTCCTGGATTCATTGAAATTCAAATGGCAAATTTTTCTCATCCTGTGAGAATTATTCATACACCTTATGCCAACGAAATTCGACTGAAAAAAGATTTGGGTGAAGAAAAAGATCGCTCGCTGAATCAAGTTCTGAAAGAACATTGGAAAGAATTGGCAGATTTATATTGCGATGCTGATGGAGTAAATATTTTGACTTCTCATTTGTACATGATGAAAAAAGGAGAGGAAATTTTCGAAGAACCAGAAGGCGAAAAACCAATCAGAGTTGGAAATGCTGAATGGATAGATTTAGCAATTGTTCCACATCAAATCCAATACACAGCTTTAGGACATTTGCATAGATTTATAAAAATGGGAAATGAGAAAAATCCAATTGTTTATTCGTCTTCACCTTTGGCTTATAGTTTTTCAGAAACTGAACAAAAAAAATATGTTTCGATTGTTGACTTACAACCCGGAGAAAATGCTTGGGTCGATAAAATTGAATTGACTTCAGGAAAGACTTTGGTCAGAAAGAGTTTTGATGATTTGGATGAATGTGTGTTTTGGTTGGAAAATCATCAGAATACTTTGGTTGAATTGACGATCGAAAGTGAAACTTTTTTGACAGCCGATGAAAGGAGGCGAATTGCTCAAGCACACAAAGGCATCATTCATTTGATTCCTAAAGTGAGAAATGTTGAAAAACAAATGTCTGAAAATCAAACGATCAATCTCAATCAAAACATGCAAGATCTTTTCAAGGATTACTTCAAATCTAAAAAAGAAGGACAGGAACCGAATGAGGAAATTATGGATTTATTTAATGAAATTTTGAATTTGAAATGATACCTATCACACTAACTTTAGAAGGATTGTATTCGTATCAAGAACGACAAACCATAGATTTTGAAAGCTTGACACAAGCTGGACTTTTCGGAATTTTCGGATCGGTTGGTTCAGGGAAATCATCGATTTTAGAAGCGATGAGTTTTGCACTTTTTGGTCGAACCGAAAGAATGCACGCACGAGACAATCGCTCGTACAATATGATGAATTTGAAATCCAATCGTTTGTATCTCGAATTCATTTTTTTGAATCATGAAAATAAAAAATTTAAAATCAATCGTGAGTTCAGAAGAAATTCAAAAAATTTCAATGATATAGTCAACAGAGAAGCTGTTTTATATGAAGAAAAAAATGAAGAATGGATTCCTCTTCCTGACTTGGATATAGAAAAGATTTTGGGTTTGAGTTATGATAATTTTAAAAGAACTATTATCATTCCTCAAGGTCAATTCAAGGAGTTTTTAGAATTGGGCGCAGCTGATCGCACGCGTATGATGAAGGAAATTTTCAATTTGCAGAAATACGATTTGGCCAATAATACAAGAAGTTTATTAAGTGAAAATAAATCGAATTTAGATCAAATCGAAGGAAAATTGAGTGGATTTGAGAATGTTTCTAAAGAGAAAGTCGATGAGTTAAATGAGTTGTATAATCAAAGAAAACAAGCATTTGAAGTTCAACAAAAAAATCATCAATTGATCGAAGAAAACTTTCAAAAACTAAATAATTTAAGGCAAGAATCTAAAAGTTATCAATCGAATTTAGAACTTTTAAAACAATTGAAAATTCAAGCAATTGAAAATGAAAACTTAGAAAAGGAAATTGAACAATATGAATTTTTATATAAAACTTTTCATGCATTGATACATCGACAAAACGAGTTGATCGAACAACATTTAAAATTAAATCATTCAAAATTTGAAATTCAAAAAAATTATCGTTCGATTGAAAATACAATTGAAATTTTAGAAAAGAAAAAGAAAGAAATTCAACCAAAATTCGATGCTTTAGACAAGGAAAAAGAAAAAGTAAATGATTTAGAAATTATTTTAAAATTAAAAGATCATTTTCAGAAAATTGAAGAACTGAAACCACGACTGCAAAAGGGAGAATCGGTTATCAACATAAATAAAGAGCTACTGAAATCGCTGAGAGAAAATTCGAAGAAATTGGTTGAAGAAGAAATCGAATTAAAAAAACAGAGAATAGATTCTAAAATCATTTTCGAGCTTTCAACTTGGTATCAAACCGATGAAAATCTCAAGGAAGATTGGAAGAAAAATCAAAAACAAATTCAAGAAATTCAAAATAAAATCAATGAATATAGAGAACAATTTAAAACTTTAGAAATTGATTCTGATAGTTTCTTAAAAGTGTATGAATCGATTTTAGAAAGTTTTAAAAATAAAATTTCTGAATTAGAATCGCACAAGAGTCATTTGGAATTGGAGCAAAAATTATCTGAATATTCAAATCAGTTGCATGATGGAAAGGCTTGTCCGCTCTGTGGTTCGCTTGAACATCCAAATAAATTGTCTACCAAAGATTTAACCCAAGAAATCGAAAATAAAATTGAACAAATAAAATTAGTAAATCAGCAAATCGATCGATTGAATCAAAAGAAAATGAATTTTGATCGAATTCAAGATTTAATTAAAATTCATGAAGATGATTTGAAAAGTAAAAATGAAGAGCTGAAAAAAACTGAAAATGAAATTTCAGAATTTCATAAAACATTTCATTGGAAAGAATTCGATGCAAACAATCGAGATGCATTTGAACAGAAAAAGAAACAGTTTCAAGAGATTGAAAATAAATACGAAGCCAAAAGAAATGAGCTGGAAATCGTTCAAGGGAAAATCGAAAAACAACTTGAGTTTATAGAAAAATGTGAAAAAACATTTGATCAACTCAAAACAGATTTTAGAGATTATCAATCACAATTTAAAGCCAACGAATTACATTTAAAACAATTGGTTTTTAAGGATTTTGAAAATGTAGCAATTGAAAAAATAGAAGAAGATTTAGAAGAATTGAAACTTTTCAATGAGAATATTGAAAAAGAATTCAAAGCAATTGAAAATAATTTGAATAAATCTCAATTAGAGTTCACAGCGTCAAAAACTCAGTTGAATGCGTTGAATGAGCAGTTGGAAGAATTGCAATTAAAGAAAAGTGAAGTCGATACGAAAATCGATGAAGAGTTGAAGTTAAATGAGTTGGCGAATATCGATTTTGTCAAAAATATATTGAATCAAGAATTAGATGTTTTGGCTTTAAGAAAGAGAATCAATGATTTTAAAGTTCAATTAAAAACTTTGGAAAATACCATTGAAACTCAGAAAGAAAAGTTGAAAGATTTTAATTTATCCGATGAAGAATTTGCAGAAAAGGAAAAGGAGTTTCAAACATCGAAAGAAGAATTGTCGCAGTCGAATAAACGATTAATCGAATTGAACACTGAGTTGAATCGATTAAAAAATTCATTGAAAGAAAAATCCGAAATTTTAGAGCAAAAACTTTCGCTTGAAAAAAGGAATGAGAATTTAAGAACTCTGGCAGAGCTTTTTAAAGGTCTCGGATTTGTGAAATATATTTCATCGATATATTTGCGACAGCTTTGTGATCAAGCGAATTTGCGTTTTCATCGAATGACAAAAAACCAATTGAGTTTGCAGTTGAACGACAAATTGGATTTTGAAGTTGTGGATTATCTGAATGAAGGTAGGAGCAGAAGTGTGAAGACTTTATCGGGTGGACAATCTTTTCAAATTTCTTTGAGTTTGGCTTTGGCATTGGCAGAAAGTGTTCAATCGCAAAGTTTATCGGACAAGAATTTCTTTTTTATTGACGAAGGATTTGGAACACAGGATTCTGATGCGGTAAATATTGTATTCGAAACTTTGATGCAATTGCAAAAAGAAAATCGAATGGTTGGAATTATTTCACATGTGAGCGAATTGCAAGAGAAAATTCCTATGTCATTGCATATTGAAAATGATGCAGAAAGAGGAAGTTTGATTCGACCTTCGTGGGAATGATCGAATCGGTATAAATTAAATATTTGAAAGTGAGTTAATTATTTAAATTCACTTTTCAAATATTTTCCTGTTACGCTTTTTTCATTTTCAATAATTTCTTCCGGTGTACCTTCAGCGACGATTTTACCACCACTTTCTCCACCTTCTGGGCCTAAATCTATGATGTGATCTGCCAATTTAATTACATCTAAATTGTGTTCAATGATAATCACGGTATTGCCATGATCAACGATTGTATCGATTACATCCATCAACACTCGAATATCTTCGAAATGCAGACCAGTAGTAGGTTCATCGAGTATATAAATGGTTTTTCCAGTTTGTCTTTTACTCAACTCTGAAGCCAATTTCACCCTTTGAGCTTCACCGCCGGATAGGGTAGTGGATTGTTGTCCCAGAGTGATATATCCCAAGCCAACGTCTTGTAGCGTTTTTACACTTCTATAAATTTTAGGAATTGGCTCAAAGAATTCCACCGCTTCGTTTACCGTCATATCGAGTACATCAGAAATCGATTTTCCTTTGTATCTAATTTCTAAAGTTTCACGGTTGAATCGTTTTCCTTGACAAGTTTCACAAGGCACATAAACATCGGGCAAAAAGTTCATTTCTATGACCTTTAAACCAGCTCCACGACAGGTTTCACATCTTCCACCTTTTACGTTGAATGAGAATCTACCAGGTTTATAACCTCTAATTTTCGATTCGGGTAATTGGGTGAAAAGGTTTCTAATCGTTGAAAATAAATTGGTGTAAGTTGCCGGATTAGATCTCGGTGTTCTACCGATTGGCGATTGATTGACTTCGATAACTTTGTCCAAATGCTCCAAGCCTTCGATTTTCTCGTAAGGCAAAGGCTCTTTTTCAGCTCTATAGAAATGTTTGCTAAGAATAGGGTAGAGTGTATTGGAAATCAAAGTTGATTTTCCGCTACCAGATACTCCAGTGATGACCACCAATTTCCCTAAAGGAATTTCTAAGTCAACATTTTTCAAATTGTTTCCTGTGGCACCGATTAATTTAAGAGATTTTCCATTTCCTTCTCTTTTGGTTTTAGGAATTTCAATTTCTTTGGTTCCGTTGAGATAAGCAGAAGTCAAAGTATCGGCACTTTCTAAATCTTTAGGAGCACCTTGCCAAACAATTTCACCTCCTTTTCTTCCAGCTTTTGGACCTATATCGATGACGTGATCGGCTTCTAAAATCATGTCTTTGTCATGTTCAACAACCAAAACTGAATTTCCGATATCTCTTAGTTTTTTTAATGAATCGATTAATTTCTGATTGTCTTTTTGATGCAATCCAATCGAAGGTTCATCTAAAATATAAAGCACATTGACCAATTGAGAACCGATTTGAGTTGCCAATCGAATTCTTTGAGCTTCACCACCCGAAAGTGAACCTGCGGGTCTGTTGATCGATAAATAGTTTAACCCAACATCCAATAAGAAAACCAATCGAGTTTTGATTTCCTTTAGCACTTCTAAGGCGATTTTCTTTTGGTTTTTATCGAGTTTTTTATCCAGAACATTGATCCAATTTAACAAAGACTGCAAATCGTAATTTGCGATTTCTGCAATGTGTTTGTTATCGATTTTGAAATGTAATGCCTCTTTGTGAAGTCGATTGCCGTTGCATTCTGGGCAAAGAATATTTTTAGATAAATTTTTATAAACCGTTCTGTAAGCAGTATGTGTTTTATCTTTTAGAATTTCATTGAAATATGGAATTAGACCTTCGAAATTGATTTTGTAAACTTTATTGACATCTGCGAATTTCAGTTTGACATCCACAGTTTCATTCAATCCATACATTAAATCTTGGATTAAATTTTTGTTTAATTTTTCAAAAGGTGTGTCTAATTGTTCGCCATATTTGACATAAATCGATTCGATTTGTTTTCTAATTCGAGTGGTATTTTTAATTTCATCCAAAATAGGAATCATACCTTTTTTGAAGGAAAGTTTAGAATTCGGGAAAATTTTTTCTGTATCGATTTCATTCAGATTTCCTAAACCATTGCAAGTAGGGCATGCACCTTTGGGCGAGTTGAACGAAAAAGTGTTGGGTTCAGGTGTTGGATAAGAAATACCTGTACTTGGACACATTAGATTTCGACTATAAAACAAGGCTTCATTGGTTTCATAATCCAAAACCATCAATATATTTTCTCCTTGTTGCATGGCAACTTCTATGGAATTCATCAATCGATTTTCACTGATCCTATCGTTCAAAATCATTTTATCAATGAGGAGTTCAATGTCATGCGTTTTGTATCGATCGAGTCTCATGCCGGGAGTGATATCTTTAATTTCACCGTTGACACGAACTTCCATATATCCTTTTTTGGAAACTTGTTCGAACAATTCTCTGTAGTGACCTTTTCTCGATCTAATCAATGGAGAAAGTAGAGCTATTTTTTTGTTGGCGTATTTTTCTCGGATCAAATCATGGATTTGTTGGTCGGTATAGCTGACCATTTTTTCGCCTGTATTGTACGAATATGCGATAGAAGCTCTTGCGAATAACAAACGTAAAAAGTCATAGATTTCTGTAATTGTACCAACGGTAGAGCGTGGGCTTTTGGAAGTTGTTTTTTGTTCGATGGAAATCACGGGCGACAATCCTTCGATTTTATCGACATCAGGTCTTTCCAGTCCACCTAAAAACTGTCTTGCATAAGCAGAGAAAGTCTCTATGTATCTCCTTTGTCCTTCGGCATAAATCGTGTCGAAAGCCAAAGAAGATTTTCCACTTCCACTCAGTCCTGTAATTACTACTAATTTATCTCTTGGAATTTGAACGTCAATGTTTTTTAAATTGTGTTCTCTTGCTCCATAAATTTCTATAAACTCACTCATAATTTGATTGAAAATCAATCGGCAAAGTTAGTGATTTAGTAGCAGAATATCACCCAAACCTTATTCAGATTTTAATTAGCTCTGAATTGGGAAATATACTTTGATTTGAGGTTGTGTATTATTATCATTGTTCGGAACTATGATGATTTCCTCCCAATATTTATGACCAATATTGATATTGTTGTTTTTTGCATAAGCTTTCATTTCTGTGATGGTTTCAGCCAAGGTTTCATAACTTCCTTGATGAATGCATACGAGGGTTTGATTGGCTTCTATGGCAAATAATTCCATGTTTTCAGCTGCTTCCACAGATTCGACTATAGGATAACCGCTGTAGAATTCAATTTCATCATCAGCTATGTTTATTTTATCGAAATAGATAATTGCTTTTCCGACGAGATTAGGATTGACTTTTTTATAGTCCACGAGATAACTGTAGATTTCTCCCAGAGATTCATCGACTGCCGTTCTCAATTCTTCATTTTCCAGAGAAGTCATATTGTGAATAGCGATGAGTTTTTTTCCTTCGAAATTTTCAATTTTGATATCACCAGGTTTTAGTGCTTGTGCTTGTTCAGTGGTTAGAGCTGCTATGTTGATATAATTTTCTAAATTATCAAATCCACTTTCCAATTTACTGACAAGGTTTTGTGAGGTGAAATAAGCGAAATACCTTGAAAAGTAATTTAATTTTTCACTTGATATTTCCCATTTTATTTTAGTTGTAGCCGAATCTACGGTTTCAAAAAAGACTTTCATTTGGGAATTTCTCCCCAAATCAAAACCTTCTAAATTATATTCGATAGTTTCCGTCGGTTGCGATTTTGTAATGGTCAATGTTCCATTTTTATTTTTTGTATTCCAATTGTATCCAGCACCTTCACCTCGATAAGGAGAGAAGAAGTCTTTTTGTGCAGTGGTGTCATTGTAAGTCCATGGTTCCCATTTGGAAAATTCATTGAGATTGTTGAAATCTTCAAAAATCATCCCTGGTTGAACTTGAAAGTCCCTTTCTACCGATACGTTGATGGTGTTGGGTAGAAAGAATGGAATGATAAATATGGCAATAAAAACTACTATTAAAATTTGAGCTATTCTTCTCATTATCAAATCGATTTAAGTTAGCAACTAATTATGCATAAAATAATAACAAAAATAGATAAACTAAAAGAATTTGTGTTATAAAATTATATATTTGATAAAATATAAACAACTTAAATATGAATGTTCAAGAATTATTGAATGGTCCGTTGGGACAACAAATGGTTGACGGAGTATCGAGTCAACTTGGAATAGGAGAGGGACAAGCTAAGACTGCAGTTTCTACGGCTGTTCCTTTATTGCTGACCGCTTTAAATAAAAATGCAGAAAAAGGTGATGCTAATAATATAATCAATGCTTTGTCGAAGCATGATGGAAGTATATTGGATAATATCAGTGGATTTTTGAATGAAGGGAATTTTTCTGATGGCAATAGTATTTTGGGGCATGTTTTGGGAAATAAAAAGAATGATGTTTCAAATGCAGTTGCGAAGTCTTCTGGATTGAGTGCTGGACAGATTTCTCAAGTTTTAGCTATGATTGCACCAATTGTAATGGGTTATTTGGGCAAAGAGAAGAAGCAAGGAAAATTGGATGGAGGCGATTTAACTTCAGTTTTAGGAAGTTTGCTCGGAGGTGATGGTCAATCGAGTCAAATGGGTGGCTTGTTGGACAGTCTTTTGGGGGAATCTTCTAAAAAAGGTGGAGGATTGTCAGATTTAGGAGGAAAAATTTTAGGAGGATTGTTTGGTGGAAAAAAATAAATTTAAATGTGTTTAAAAAAGGGGGAAAGTTACCATCTACTTTCCCCTTTTTTTAGTTCTTGAACAAAGTAATGTAATCGTTCAAGACACTACTTTTAATAACTGATAATGTTTTTGAAAAATTTAAAATATTCTGAATGGTTGATTTTTTTGGTGAAAACATTTCACCGATTAAAGAGTAATTGTCTTCCATATTTTAGATTTAAAAGTTATACATAAATAACGTATAACAGATTGGAATATTGTAAGATATACTCTTTAAAGTGTTAAATTAATGTTAAATTTAACTGTTTGTCATCGATCAGTTTTCTCAAATTTATCAGTGCGTATCTCATTCTTCCTAAGGCAGTATTGATACTTACATTAGTTTCTTCAGCAATTTCTTTGAAGCTGAGTTCTTTGAACATTCTCAATTCTAAAACTTCTCTTTGATCTTCCGGAAGGAATTCAATGATAAGTCTTAATTCCTTTAAAATTTGGTCTTTAATAATCTTTGTTTCAGTACAGTCTTCAGCATCTGCTAAAAAGTCAAAAATCCCAAACTCTTCATTGGTAAAAGTCTCACCTATGGTAGGCATGCGTTTCATAGATCTGAAGTGATCGATAGTCAAATTGTGTGCAATACGCATAACCCATGGAAGAAACTTACCTTCTTCCGTATATTTTCCCTCTCTTAAAGTCAAAATAACTTTTACAAAAGTATCTTGAAAGATATCTTCAGCAATGTTTTTATTTAAGACTTTCGAGAAAATATAACCGTAAATTCGGTTTTTATGACGTGTGATTAGTACTTCTAACGCATCTTCATTGCCCATTAGATAGTGTTTCACTAATTGGGAGTCTTCAATTGTTTGTATATTCATCTTAAATCATCAAGTGTTAAAAAAGATAAATATCATTCGATAGGCAATGTTTTTTATTGTTATACTGAACAAATATATAAAAATATTAATCAAACAATGATTTTTTTCATAAAAAAACAAACCACCTTCAAAATTGAGGTGGTTTGTTTTTATTTTAAAAGATGTAAATTATTATAAGCCAGCTGCATATATGGTCAAGTCAGCCAATTTGTTGCAATAACCCATTTCATTGTCATACCATGAAACAAGTTTAACAAAGTTTGGTGATAGCATAATTCCAGCGTTTTTGTCAAAGATTGAAGCTCTTGGATCACCTACAAAATCTTGTGAAACCACTTCATCTTCAGTATATCCGAGTATACCTTTCATTTCTCCTTCTGAAGCTTCTTTGATCACTTTACAGATTTCTTCATAAGTAGTAGATTTTTCTAATCTTACGGTCAAATCCACAGCCGAAACGTTTGCAGTCGGTACGCGGAATGCCATACCAGTTAACTTTCCATTCAACTCAGGAATTACTTTTCCTACTGCTTTTGCAGCTCCTGTAGATGCTGGAATAATGTTTAAAAGTGCTGAACGTCCACTTCTCCATTTGCTTGAAGTACCATCTACTGTTCTTTGAGAAGCAGTTGTTGCGTGAATGGTTGTCATCAGACCTTCTGTAATTCCAAAATTATCATTGATAACTTTTGCCAATGGACCTAAACAGTTGGTTGTACAAGAAGCATTCGAAAGAATTTTGATATCATCAGTCAATTCGGTGTGGTTTACACCCATTACAAACATAGGTGTGTCGTCTTTTGAAGGTGCCGATAAAATTACTTTTTTCGCGCCCACTTTAAGATGTGCACCAGCGCTTTCTTTGGTTAGAAATGCACCCGTTGACTCAATGATATAATCTGCTCCAACTTCTCCCCATTTCAAGTTGTTTGGGTCTCTGTCAGAAAATAAAACGATTTTTTTACCATTTACGATTAAGTTGTTGCCATCGACTTCAACTTCACCATTGAACCTACCATGAACTGAGTCATATTTTAATTGATAAGCGGTGTATTCGGGCGATGAAGTACTGTTGATCGCTATAAGTTCTACATTTTCTCTTTCAAGTAAAACACGTGCTACAAGACTTCCAATTCGTCCAAAACCGTTAATTCCTACTTTAATTGTTGACATCTTATATGTTTTTATAGTTGTTATTTAACGAGCTAAAATTTCAGCTACTTTTATTAATTCTTTATCGATTTCATTGTGTTTCTTTATGGCTTCTTCTATTGAAGTGAACACTATTTTATTGGATTGTAAACCTGCCATAACATTGGTTTTTCCTTCTGTCAAGCCTTCAACTGCAGCGATACCAAGCCTACTCGCCAAAACTCTATCCATACAACTTGGACTACCGCCTCTTTGAATGTGTCCTAAGACAGTTACTCTGATATCATAATCTGGAAAGTGTTCTTTGGTCGCATTGGCCAATTCGTAAACATTACCCAATTCTTCACCTTCGGCTACGACTACCACACTTGAGTTTTTTCCGGAAATTTCAGATTTTTCAAGACTGCTGAACAATTCCTCTAAACTATCTTTTACTTCTGGAATTAAAATATCTTGTGCACCAGAACCGATGCCACTGTTGAGAGCTATAAAACCAGCATCTCTTCCCATAACTTCGATGAAAAACACCCTATTGTGAGAAGTCGCAGTATCTCTAATTCTATCGATGGCTTCGATTGCAGTATTGAGCGCAGTGTCATATCCAATGGTATAATCCGTTCCAAATATATCATTGTCTATGGTTCCGGGAATTCCTATGAAAGGAATGCCGTATTCTTCATAAAATACACTTGCACCTCTGAAAGAACCATCACCTCCGATGATGATGAGTGCATCGATTTCGTTTTCTTGAGTGGTTTGATAAGCCTTCATTCGGCCTTCTTTGGTTCTAAATTCATCAGAGCGTGCACTTTTTAAGAAAGTTCCGCCTCGATTGATGATATATTTAACTGAACGTGCGTCTAATTTTGACAGTTGGTTGTTGATTAATCCGTCATAACCTTCACGGATTCCAATTGAGTTTAAGTTGTAATAAGAACAAGCTCTAACTACAGCGCGAATGGCTGTGTTCATTCCTGGTGCGTCACCTCCAGATGTTAGTACTCCTATGGTTTTAATACTTGATTTTGACACCTAACAAAGTTCTTTTTAGATTCACAAAGATACTGAATGTATCTCTTATAATAAAGTAATTATTTATCAAACATTTAATCATTCAAATTCACGAATTCTCTCCAATCTTCCGGATTGAAAATCTTTGCGCAAAATCACTTCTATGTATGAATCCTCTCTTACTTTATGCGTATCAAATTCTGTTTTTAAGTCCAATTCATAGGCACCTCCTGCAGCGTTCCAAATGAATGCATTGACACCACCTCTTAATTCTCGGATGATTTCATAAGCGGTTTTGCCAGTTTCTCTGTGGATCAATTTAATTAGAATTTGACCTCTCGATAAAGAAAGATCTCTCAACTGTTTTTCGAATTGATCGGCTAATTCTTTTTGCCTTTGTTTGATGTATTTTTTCTTCTGTCTATTATTGGTGAAATATTGAGCGGTATCTTGAATGGAATTGTATTCGTCAACGGCGATTTTGACATATGGCCAAACATCTCTGACTCTTTTTCTCAGCCAAATATAATATTTCTTCTCCATTTCCGTTTTAAGATTGACGTGGAGAATTTTTGCATCTTCCAATAAAACAGTGTCATGAACATATAAATCATCGACAGTAATAGAATCCAATTCAGCAAACTCTCGCTTGACCTCAGCTGAGTTATTTATTTCTTGTCCGAATATAAAATTACTTAATAAAAAGAAAATTAAAAGTGAAACTTTCCAACTCATAATAGTTGCTTTATCAAAAATTGTTCCTATTTTGTTATTTTTGTGAAAATTATAAATTATGGTACAATCTAAGTTTTTTACTGAAGAATCAATGGATTTTTTAGAAAAGTATTTAAATACAAGTTCTCCAACGGGCTATGAAATGGAAGGTCAGAAAGTTTGGACAAAATATATTCAACCCTATGTAGATGAAATTCGTTCGGATAACTATGGAACAGCTTACGGTGTGATCAATCCTGAAGCAAAATATAAAGTGGTTTTGGAGGCTCATGCGGATGAAATTTCATGGTATGTAAATTATATTTCCAAAGAAGGAATGATTTACGTGATTAGAAATGGTGGTTCCGATGCTGTTATAGCTCCTTCGAAAAGAGTGAATATCCACACCAAAAAGGGAATAGTTAAAGGTGTTTTTGGATGGCCAGCTATTCATACGAGAATCAACGGTAAGGATGAACTTCCAGAATTAGATACGATTTGGATCGATTGTGGAGTGAGTTCAAAAGAGGAAGTCGAAGCTTTGGGTGTTCATGTGGGTTGTGTAATTACTTATCCAGATGAATTTATGGTGTTGAATGATAATTATTTTGTTTGTCGAGCCTTGGACAATAGAGTAGGTGGTTATATGATAGCTGAAGTGGCTCGATTGATACATGAAAATAAAGATAAAATCGATTTTGGATTGTATTTTACAAATTCAGTTCAAGAAGAAGTTGGATTAAGAGGAGCGGAAATGATCACAAAAACTATAAAACCTGATGTGGCAATAGTTACTGATGTTACGCATGATACTTCTACGCCTAAAATGAGTAAGAATAAAGAAGGTGATCTAAAATGTGGTGATGGTCCTGTTGTAACTTATGCGCCAGCGGTTCAAAATAATTTGAGAGAACTCATCATTGATGCAGCTGAGGAAAAGAAGATTCCTTTTCAACGCGCTGCAAGTAGCCGCGTGACGGGTACAGATACCGATGCGTTTGCTTATAGCAACGGTGGTGTGCCTTCGGCTTTGATTTCTCTACCGCTTAGATATATGCATACAACTGTTGAAATGGTGCATAAAAAAGATGTAGAAAATACCATTCGTTTGATGTATGAAGCTGTAAAAAGAATTGAAAACAATCAAGATTTTAAATATTTTTAAGGTTATTATTTTGAAAGAAAAATGCGAGCTCAATCATGAACTCGCATTTTTTATTGGTTAAATTTTATCTTGAAATTTAAATCATTCTGAATCGACCAATTCTTGATAAGCACCTACCATAGGTGAATTGGTTCTTGGGAAATTTAAAATATCCAATGGTACTATTTCAGCAAATGTAGGAGAGGCTATACCAACAGCTTCTGTTTCACTTTTCAATCTCAAATCATTTTTTCCGAAACCTGGATTGACAAACATTGGATCTAAACCAATGGTATTACTTTCATCAATTCCTTCAACTTCATTAGGGAAATTCAATTTGATCAAATTGTTTTTGAAATTATGATTGAACATCGCTCCACCATCTTCAAAGATGATAGCATTCGATGAACGTCCATAGAAAATACAGTTGTAAAAATTGGCTTGTAAAAGTGGAAGAGAAACATCATTTTCTCCTAAATTTCCTAAAAACAAACTGTAATTTCCACCTGCGCCTTGTCCTATGTTGAAATAGTTGGCAAAGGTTGAATGAACAAATTGAACATCGCCTCCTTCTATGGCCAAAGCCGCTAAATTACTATTGTTTATGACAAGATTTTCTCCACGAATTATCGAATTGATTCCATACAAACCGATTTTTTCATTGTTCAGTATTTTGGAATTTTTGATGTCAAGTCGAGAGTTTTCAATTTCTAAACCGACATTACCACCTTTTATAATGGCATAATTGATTGAATTTAAAACGCTGTTATTGGGTGATTTGATTTTTAATTTTCCCCAATAATCAGGTAGAGAATCCGTACGTTCATCCATTCGATTTGTTCTGAAAATCACTTCATTATGAAGACTTCCATTGATGTTTAGATGGCCATTGATCAACAAATTGGCGTCTTTGTGAAAGTAAACTTTCGTTTTTGGGCCAATGTTTAATTCATCGGCATTTATATTTCCATAAAGAACCCTTGCGAATTGATCATCCCAATTGGTTTCTGTTAAAATATAGTTTTCATCAAGTTCAGTATTGTAAAATTTAGCTTTTTCTATATAAGACATCAATTTCACTTGCTGAAAGCCATAATCGGTTTCAAAGACAATTTCATCTTCGTAATGTGGAATTGTTGGCGCTTCACCCGCAGCGATTTCAACAAAAATCGAGATACTATCGTTCTTGCGGATCGCTACATTTTCAAAATTATACCCTGGCATTCCGTCCACATTTATTTTAAACAAAGAATTTTCTCCACGAGATAAATATACCTTTGATACAAAAATATCTTTGTCTTGTTGGTTGTAAACGCTAAGTCGATAGGTTTGAGAATTTGTATAATTAAATACGGTATCTAAACTTAGTGTATCTTTGGAGAAAACAAGTTCATCTGAAGCTATGTCAAAGTCAAAATCGTCACGACAAGAAGCAAAACCGATGAAAAGTGCGATAAAGCCAAGAACTATAATATTGCGGATTTTCATACATTCAAATTAAGTGAAACAAAACTAATTAAATCTGTTCAATGTACAAAGTAGAGTGCTTGCTTTATTGATAATTAAGATAATGAATTGGAATTAAAAACAATTTTATTAAAAAGATTTGTTCTTTAAGAAAAATCCGTATATTTGCACACTCAAAAGTCAAAAAGAAATGAAAAAAGATATTCATCCAGAAAATTACCGCTTAGTTGCGTTTAAAGATATGAGTAACGATGAAACATTTATTTGTCGTTCAGCAGCTGATACAAAAGAAACGATTGAGATTGACGGTGTAGAATATCCGTTGATAAAAATGGAGATTTCAAGTACATCTCACCCTTTCTATACAGGTAAGATGAAACTGGTTGACACCGCTGGTCGTATTGATAAATTTAGAAATAAATACGCTAAATTCAATAAGAATAAAGGTAGCGAAGAAGAAGTTAAAGAATAAGAATATTATTTGTTCATATAAATTATAATTTATGAAATCCGATTTGATACTTTCAAGTCGGATTTTTTTATTTCTAAGATTTTAAATGTTAAGAAAGGTTAAAACTCACTATCTACTAAGTACTGAGAATTTATCTTATTAGTTTTGTACCAAAAAAATGAACGAAACTTATCTCACTGTACATAGTAAGGTTTACGAATGGATGTTTAATAATTTATCGAATTTAGGTCTTTCTGAACAAACGACTCATGTATTCAATGCAGTAATTCTAATGGTTTTATTGGTTGCTGTATTATATGTAATCGATTATATATTCCGTCGAATTCTATTGATCACAGTCAGTAAACTCGTTAGTAAAAGTAAAACTGTATTTGATGATTATTTATTCAAACACAAGGTTTTTAAATATTTTGTACATATAATTTCTATTACAGTAATCAGATTTTTTATTCCTATAATTTTTATTGGTTTTCCACAATGGACGAGCGTAGCAATAAAGTTAACGGATGTAGTGATGATCATAACTATTGGAGTTTTTGCCAATGGAATTGTCAGAACAATTAGAGATTATCTCCGCACCAAAAAGGCTTTTGTGGACAAACCTTTGGACAGTTATGCACAAGTCGTTGCAATATTTATATTTTTTGTTTGTGGAATCATAGTGTTTACAACACTCACTGGTAAATCGCCCTATGCCTTTTTAATTTCTTTGGGTGCTGCATCGGCAGTGTTGATGTTGGTTTTCAAGGATACCATTTTAGGATTTGTTGCGAGTGTTCAAGTTTCGGCCAATGATATGGTCAGGGTAGGAGATTGGGTAGAAATGCCTAAATATGGAGCCGATGGCGATGTTTTGTCGATCAATTTAAACACTGTAAAAGTTCAAAACTGGGACAAAACCATTACCACAGTTCCTACCTATGCTTTCATTTCAGATTCATTTAAAAATTGGCGTGGAATGCAAGAATCTGGAGGTAGAAGAATCAAAAGATCAATTTATTTGAAAATGAATTCTTTTAGATTTTTGGAAGAAGAAGATTTAGAAAAGTTCAAAAAATATAGATTGCTAAAGGATTACGTTCTACAAAAAGAAAAGGAAATTGAAAAGCATAACAAAGGCATTGAAGCTGAATTTATCTCAGCCAATGTTAGGCGATTGAGCAATGTGGGGATGTTTAGAGTTTATGTCAACAATTATTTGAAGGAAGTCGAAGGTGTAAATAAAAATATGACCATTATGGTTAGACAACTCGCACCAACTCCTCATGGTTTGCCTATGGAAATTTACTGTTTTACTAATGATATTCGTTGGTTGTATTATGAAGGTATAGTTGCTGATATTTTCGATCATTTATTGACCATCGTTAGAGAATTTGACCTTGAAGTATTTGAAGAACCTACGGGTGCAGATTTTCTTAAAATTGAAGAGTGAATTTAATTTATAAAAAAATATTAATCCGTGGAACGGATGCATTAAAAAAGCTGCCTCATTTTTGAGGCAGCTTTTTTTGGTAGTATGAGTTTTTTGAAAATTTAATTAATTACTTCGATGAGTTCACCATTTTCATAAATGGCCAATTTACAATGTCCATTTTCAGTGAAAATAGTGTTTAGGTCAATGTCTAAAGTTGATCCATGGCTGCTGCCTTGAAGACCTCTATCCCAAACAACTGCGCATCCATCATGGTTAGAATGTCTAAATTGGATATTGGATAATTTTATATAGTTGTAAGGATTATTTCTATCTATAAATATATGTCTTACGTTTGGAGCCATACCCGTATATTCTACTATTGCATGTGAGATTTCATTGCCAGGGTATGGACTTTCAATTTCAATTCCTTTCCAATAACCCTGAATAGCTTCAGTTCCTGTAAAAATAATCGGCTGTTCTGCTGTTCCATTAGCGATGATTCCACCACCAGTTCCATCATGTGGTCCAGAAGTTCTTCCGATTTGAAGTTTAGCACTTTGAGGAAATTTTAAAACTGTTCCTGCTTGAATGGTAATTTTACTGTCAACATAAACACTTGAAGTAAATGAATAAGGTATATTATGATTGTACCAAGTACCATCCAAAGAAGTGTTGTGAGTTGCATTTGAGCTTCCACTCACAGTAATTTCGTTAGTTTCGTTGTTGGTTAAATCATTGGAATCATCAATGAAATGAATATTAAATGCAGTCGCATATACAGGCATTTCATTTTCTCTAATGATATTATTTTTGATGGTTAAATTGTGCTGATTCGTCGTTGAGCTATTCGTAATTACCAGTCCATATTCTCTATTGTTGATGATTTGGCTGTTGGTCAATTTAATTTTTCCATGACCAATTCCAGCATTTCCTAAAACCAATCCACCTTGTCCACCATGAGTATAAGGCTCTTTTCCAGCATCTCTAATTACCACATGATCCAATTCGTTCAGCTCATTATTTGTCGCAACCATGATTCCTCGCCAATGTCCTTTGTTGGGTTCTGTACCTCTAAAAATAATTGGTTTGTCGGCCGTTCCTCTTGCGATGATTGCACCCGAATGATCTTCAAAATGTCGTTGAACATTGATTCTTCCGTTATTGCCAAATTCTATAACCGTTCCTGGTTCTATGGTCATTTTTCTTTGTTTAACATCGACTACACAGTTAACAATGTAGTCAACAGGTCGATTGGGGTCGTTGGTTAAAATCAAATCACCTTCATCATGCATGATATCACATAAATTTAAAGGAGGTAAAATTTCACCGATTGGATCTCCATTGATATCTGCGGTGTCATCATCACTCGAACATGAAGTCAAATGAATCAGTCCAGAAATTATAAATAAGTAAAGAACGTTTTTAAAAAAGCTTTTTTTCATTGTACTTTAATTTAAATTAATAATCTTTTTAAAAGAATAGGTCAAAAGTATATCTAATAAATCGTTGAATAGGTAGGGTTTTCCCGCCATCCATATTTAAATATCCTGTAATGGTATTCCCTACCATTTCATAATTGATTCTTTTATAGATTCGCAATAATTGATATATTCTGTAGAAATTATATATCGATTGATTATGAGAAAGTTTTATCGTTTTTTATTGGTTTTTACATTTTTTACATGCATAGTTGCCAATGTAAAAGCTGAATCATTTAACTCTTCAGATTCATTGCGTTTATCCAATCTCTTTGACAATATGATAACGTTTCCTGAACAAAAGGATAGTTTGTTGGAGCAAGCCGAAAAATTGTTTCAAAACAATCCTCAATTGCAAGAGGTTTTTGATTATAGCCATTCGAGATATTCTATACTTACTGGTCAGTTTGACAAAGCAGAGGATTTGATTTTAGAGAAAATCAATCAATTGGAAACCAAAGATGAAAATCTTTATTTGGCGAAGTATTATAATTTATATGCATCTCTTCTCGCTTATCAAAACAAACAAAGCGAAGTGATAGAGTATTACAGAAAATCAATTGAAGTATTTGAGAAATTCGAAGCAAATGATGATGTAGCTATGATTTACTTCAATTTATCCAATATATTTTTAGGTCGATTGGATTATGTATCGGCCCGAGAAAATATAGTCAAAGCAAGAGAATTACTTTCGCCCGATGGAAATTTAGAATACAATTCATTTGTAAATGCTGTGCTTGCAGTGACGAGTTTGAAGGTCAATGAAGAAGTGGATAAAGCATGGGATTATGCACAAGAAGCACTTGAAATTGCCGAGCAATCTCAAAGTATTCAAGCTTTGATTCTTTCGAATTATGCAATGGGTGAGGTGAGCAATTTTAACCATGAATTCGAACAAGCAATTAACTATTTTAAAGTCGCAGCGGATTTGGCTGAGAAATTTCGATTGATGAATATAGTAATTTCGAGTCAAGCGGGACTTGTTCAGAGTTATATCAATATTGAGGATTATGAAAATGCGATAAAATATGGAAAAAAAGCTTTGGATCAAGCGGATATAATTGAAAACAATGAAATCAAGTTCAATCTCTATAAAAACATCGGACAATCCTATGGGAAATTAGAGAAATACGATTCTGCCTATTTTTATTCGACCATAGCTTTAGAAGAATATCTCTATAAAGTAAACGAGGACAACCAAAGAATTATTCAAGAGTATTTGCTTCAATACGAAACCGAAAAGAAGGAAAATTTAATTCTAAAACAAGAAAAAGATCTCAAACAAAAACAAAATTGGAATATTTTATTGACAAGTTTTTTGATTTTAGGTTTAATGGGATTTGTGTTTTATAGAAAATATATGCAGATGAAAACGCTCAAGTTGAAGGAAGAAAAGGAAAAAGAAGTTTTGAAATCCATTGATTTAGGTGAAAGAAAAGAGCGAAATCGTTTGTCAAAAGAATTGCATGATGGTGTAGCTTCTCAATTGACAGCTGTAAAATTACTCATTGAATCCGATGCAGGATTTAAAAATTCTGAAAAAGCTTTGGAAGTTGTCAGATCAGTTCAAAAGGAATTGCGTGGGATTGCCTATAGTATTTTGCCTGTTGATTTTAAGAAAACCACTTTGCATCAAGCGATTAAAAAGTTTTGTTATCAAATCAGTATTCCTGAATTACAAGTGCATTTTTTTAGTAATGCAGAAGAAGTTCAATTAGAGAAAAACACTGCTCATAGTTTGTACAGAGCTGTTCAGGAAATTATACAGAATGCAATCAAACATGCTGAAGCAACTTCTATTCATGTTCAATTGATCAAGAAATCTGGAATTTTAGAAATCAGTATAGAAGACAATGGGATTGGATTTGAACAGGATTTATTGAAAAGAGAAAATACACTTCACTTTCTAATTGACCGATTGAAATTTATAGACGCAGAATTAGATATAGAATCAGCTCCGAATCAAGGAACTGTTTTTAGTATAATTAAAAAATTATAAAAATGAATATTTTAATTGCAGACGATCATCATTTAGTGTTAGAAGGATTGACCAATGTTTTAGAGACGATGGAAAATGTGAAAATCTTTCAAGCAAAAAACAAAAATCTATTGTTGTATCAATTGAGAAGTCATAAAATAGATATACTTTTTCAAGACATACTTTTTGGCGATCACAATGCAAGAGAATTTATCAAAGAGATCATCAAAGAATTTCCATCACTTAAAATAATTATTATTTCTTCGATATCCGATTTAGAAGTTGTTGACTCCCTTTTTAAACAAGGAATTCATGGATATTTGTTGAAGTCCGATGATCTGAGTGAAATTTCGAGTTCAATTGCTACTGTTATGGATAATCAGATTTAT
>DEQC01000100.1:0-1052 GCA_002359055.1 Flavobacteriales bacterium UBA3376
ATAGTGATAGCAGACGAAAGTGATCTTCACTTGGTGAAAACCAAAGGTAAAGTCATTGAACTCGAAGAAAAATCAAAAGATTTAGACAATGGATCAACGGTTGGAATTGGACACACGCGTTGGGCAACTCATGGTGTGCCAAATGATGTGAATTCTCATCCTCATTTATCAAACGATTCGAACATTGTCATCGTTCACAATGGAATCATCGAAAATTACGATTCCATCAAAACTGAATTGACACAAAAAGGGTATACTTTTCAAAGTGAAACCGATACCGAAGTTTTGATCAATTTGATTCAATACTTTAAAGATAAAGATGAATTGAACTTGTCAGAAGCGGTTCGATATGCACTCAACGAAGTCATAGGAGCGTATGCAATTGCTGTGATGGAAAAAGGAAAACCCGACGAAATCGTCGTTGCTCGTTTGGGAAGCCCATTGGCAATCGGTATAGGAGAAAATGAGTTTTTCATTGCTTCAGATGCTTCGCCTTTCATTCAATTTACCAAAGATGCCGTTTATTTGGACGATGGTGAAATGGCGACGATTCAATTGAACAAAGATGTTGATATCCGAAAAATAAAAGACAATCTCAAAGTAACTCCAACCGTTCAAGAACTTCAAATCAATTTGGAGGAAATCGAGAAAGGTGGATTTGAGCATTTCATGTTGAAGGAAATTTATGAGCAACCCAAATCGATCAGAGACACCATGAGAGGTCGTTTGTTGGTCGATGAAGGAATCATTAAAATGGCCGGAATTTGGGACCATAAAGAGAGATTTCTAAATGCTAAACGCATCATCATCGTCGCTTGTGGAACTTCTTATCACGCAGGTTTGGTGGGCGAATATCTGATCGAAGATTTGGCGAGAATTCCAGTGGAAGTCGAATATGCATCTGAATTTAGGTACAGAAATCCTATCATCAAAAAGAACGATATCGTCATAGCGATTTCGCAATCGGGTGAAACGGCCGACACTTTAGCGGCGCTTAAGTTGGCCAAAGAACATGGTGCATTTATTTATGGAATCAACAATGTCGTAGGTTC
>DEQC01000100.1:1113-5129 GCA_002359055.1 Flavobacteriales bacterium UBA3376
TCGACCAAAGCTTTTACCGCTCAATTGACTATTTTATCGCTCATCGCACTTAAATTAGGAAAACACAACGGTAATTTGAGCATGGAGAGATTCATCACTTTGGCAAGTGAACTCGATCATATCCCTGAATTGGTTCAAAAAACTTTGGATGAAACCGCTGATAAAGTCATAGAAATTTCAGAAAAATATAAAAATGCAACCAATGCACTTTATTTGGGTAGAGGATACAATTATCCATCAGCCTTAGAAGGTGCTTTGAAATTAAAAGAAATTTCTTACATACATGCCGAAGGTTATCCTGCAGCCGAAATGAAACACGGACCAATCGCTCTTATCGACGAAAATATGCCGGTGTTTATCATTGCTACCAAAAATGGTCATTACGAAAAAGTAGTGAGCAATGCTCAGGAAATCAAAGCCAGAAAAGGTCAAGTAATTGCTGTGGTAAATAAGGGCGATAAAGAACTGAAGGGAATTGCGGATTATACCATAGAAATTCCTCATTGTTCAGAAGAATTTAGCCCGATTTTAGCAGCTATTCCTTTACAACTACTTTCTTATCACGTAGCAGTTATGCTCGATAGAAATGTCGATCAACCAAGAAATTTGGCGAAATCAGTAACAGTCGAATAAATCAAATTAAAATATCAATCCAAATCCTCTTCTTCCGAAGGGGATTTTTCATTTTCATCAATTGATGTTTCTTCAGAACTTTCTATCTCTTCCGTTTCTTCTTCTATTGTAGCCGAATCAATCGACAACTTCCAAACTTCTTCTATCGTCCAAAGCGCACGTACATTGACCATCGATGGATAGATATAAGATTTTTCTGCTTGGGTTTTGCTGAAAAAATCTCCGTTGTCCCAATGACCATTGCGATTTTCATCGACCAGAATTTTGAAATAATATTGTTCAGGTAATAAATAATTGAACACAAATTCTGAATCTTCAGTATAATGTTCTTCCAAAACTTTGTCATTATTGTCCAGCAACTGTATCCAAAATGGATGCTCAGGTTTTGGATCTAAAATTAATTTTAAATTCCCAAAACTATTCCTCGGCTTTGTTTTGAAATTGAAGTTGATTGTATCATTGGTTTGCCCAAAGATATCGGTCAGCATTTCTGGATACATTTTGATTTCATAAGAACTTTCGAGCTCAATTGGAAAATCGATGACAAACGAATGTTGATCGATAGAATCCGCGATGATTTGAGCCTTCAATACTAAAGTATCGCTATGAACAGCAACTTTGCTCGCATCTAAATTTCGAATCGGATAATTCGAAGTAAACTTAGGTTTTCTTTCTGGTGAAATCTCCAATTTACCCAATCTTTCCAATCTCAATTGATGTTGTTGAGAGTTGCTATAAACCAAAGAAACCGTATCGATTTTCTCTAAATGTTTCACTGCAAACTGCAATCTTTTGGAAGTTTCAGCGATAGAATCCAAAGATGGATTGAACCAAAAATTGAGCGAATCGCTCTTCGGAATATAATCGATGATCGAAGTTTGAAAATCAAAATTCAAAGCTTCAATTTCAACTTCATCCACTTCGCCTTCAAACCTAAACAAAATATGTCCGTAGCCTTTTTGTTCCGCTTTGCCTACTCGATAATCTTTCCTTTGATCAAATAGTTCGATTTGTATATCTTGGGTTGAAAACTCGTTGAGATCAATGAATTCATCCATAAATCCAAATTTCTCCTTCCCAAAATCGTATTGCATATTGTTCACTTCATCATCAAAAGCGATGAGTTGATATTTACCTTCTTTCAAATAATTGAGTTTGAACTCACCCTTCTCATTGGCTTTAGCGATGTACAAAGGTTTTTGTTGAAGGATGATACTATCATTATAAGTCGAATCGATGGTATATAAGCCAACCATCAGATTTTTGGGTTGTTTTCTGACAAATGGAACTCTCACTTTTCCATTTAATTCCAAAGAATCTATGTATTCTCCGGTCGAAAAAACATATTGGAAGTAAGGCAGAACATTGCCTTCGTTATGGTCTTGGATAGCATTTCCGAAATTGATATTATAAGTTGTATTGGGTGCTAAAGCTTCATTCAATTTGATACGAATCGATTTGTTGGGTGTTCCTACAGGAGTGAAGGTAGTGGTCGATGATAAAGGAGGCGAAACGATTATATTTTGTGTATAATCTTTAAGAACCAAATACTCATCAAAGTCAATTCGTATTTCGCTCAAATCGGTCGAAACCTTGGTCGATAAAGTATCTGGTGTTGCGCCCAAAAATGTGGGTGGTGTTTCATCTTTTGGCCCACCGGTAGGCGTACCTTGTCTTGCACAAGACGTCAATATCAACAAACCAATTAAAATACTTAAAAACCTCATAAAAACTTATGTTTTGCAATTTACATATTATTCATCGCAACAAATGTAGGAATTTGTAAGTTTAGATAAATAAATCATTTGCATTTCAATTGATAGATTCATCGCATTCGAATTTCAACTTCATTCAACAATTGTTACAATAGATTTCATCGAAAAGTATTTTACACGTAATCCGATATTAACAAGTTCGTAATATCAGAAAATGATATTTGCAGTGAAAATAAAAGCAACTTTATTTATGCAGATTTGTAACAAAAGTTTAAGTGGAGAAAAACCTTGGATTTCAAATTTTATAATCCTTTTGTTTTTTTGTTTAGGGAGTATGGCTTTGGCACAAGATGGCGTGATCAAAGGTCGTATTGTAGATGCTCAAACACAGGAACCTCTTTTTGGGGTAACTGTAATCGTAGAAGATATTTTTTATGAAGAAATGACCGATGAGGATGGAAATTTCATCATTTATGATGTGCCTCCGGGAAGTTATACAGTGACCAGCTCACATTTCTTTTATGAAACCATCACTTTGGAAGGTGTAGTTGTAAAGCCCAATGAAGTTACTGAAATAGAATTGGCACTTGATTCGGAAGACATAGGTTTAGATGCGGCGGAAATCGTAGTTCGTATCAATCGAGAATCAGAAACAGCTTTGCTTTTGGATCAACGAAAAGCGATTGTTGCTACTCAAAGCATAGGCGCACAGGAGTTGTCACGCAAAGGCGTTGGTGATGCTGAAGGAGCCGTTTCTAAAGTGTCGGGTGTATCTAAACAAGACGGAGTTAAAAATGTTTTTATCCGTGGTTTAGGCGATAGATACAATTCTACTTTGTTGAACGGTTTGCCATTGCCATCAGAAGATCCGGAGTACAAAAACATTGCGCTCTCTTTTTTTCAAACGGATGTGATTCAAAACATCGGTGTCAACAAGGTTTTTTCTGCTCAAAATACAGCTGATGTAGGTGGAGCAATTATAGATATCACTTCAAAAGAACTTTTCGATAGTTATGCTTTGGGTGTGGATGTATCGGGTGGATTCAATACCAATGTAGCAGACGTTGACTTTTTGAGGGCCGATGGTTCAGGACCATTTGGACTCACAAATAAAGACCGCCCTTCCTTGAACCAATTTAATTTTCCTAATAAACTTGACCCAGCGGTAGCCAAAATGCCGATCAATCAGAGTTTTAAACTTTCTGGTGGTAAACGATTGAGAATCAATGGAAATCCATTGTCATTCTTTTTGGTAGCAAGTCATTCGTCCGAACACTCTTACTCAGAAGAAATCGTTAGAAATATGAATACCGCTGGTGTCATTTATCAAAATCAAAAAGGTAAAAAGTATTCGCAAAATATCAACCAATTGTTGTTAGGAAACTTGAACTATAGTTTTGGGAACAGAAATTCTATCGCTTATAACTTCATGTTGCTCCACGCAACTCATCAATATGTGGGAGAATTCAGAGGAAGACATTCAGAAAGACATCAAGATGGTATAGATGATATGGGCTATTTGAGAAGACAGCAAATCAATGACAATACTTTGATGACCCACCAATTACTGACAAAATGGACTTTGACCAATCGTCTGAACATGAGAATCAACGGTTCTTTCAATTCAATCAAAGCTTATGAACCCGACAGAAGAGAAAATTATTTGTC
>DEQC01000076.1:0-9379 GCA_002359055.1 Flavobacteriales bacterium UBA3376
GGAGAAACTTGCGTTGGGAAAGGATTCTCAACAAACATTTCATCCACAAAGTTATCATCATTCATGTATCGTTTATTGATGTCCCAACCATCGATCAAAGCTAATCCTGCAATTCCTAAAATTACTACCAATTTATTTTTTAAATATTTCAATTGATACGCCCATAAAAGCCCTAAAGTCAATAAAACAAAAATCAAAGTTCTAAGTGTATCGGCTTTGAATAAGGCTATTCTATCAGCTTTTAGCGCTTTATCCAATTGATTGAAAACACCATCCCAAATTCCGTATTTATTTGGATTGTATTCTCTTACCAATTCCATCATTTGCATTTTAGTCATTTGGTCGTATTGATTAGAGAAGCTAAATAAACTTCCACCGAACAATAAGAAAATCAACAATATAGCAACCACTCCACCTCCTGCATATAGTAGAATCTTCTTTTTGAAGTCATCAGTCAAACTTTCGTCTTTGAAGAAAACATAAAGAGCAAAGACAGCTAACAAAGGCATGGTAAATTCTGCCATCACTAACATCGATGAGACCGCTCTAAATTTATCATAAAACGGAAAATAATCGATCATGAAACTTGTGAATACTGGGAAATTTTTTCCCCAAGCCAGAACAATACTCAAAATAGTAGCTCCGAGCAACCACCATTTGAATCGAGCCCAATGATTTCTCACCAAAAACAATCCGAGAAAAAATAAGAGAACAACAACAGCACCTTGATAAGCTGGACCAGAAGTACCCGGTTGTTCTCCCCAATAAGCAGAAACTGGACTACTTACCAAATGTGAAAATAATTGATAATCAAAATCATCATCTATATCCACTACATATTGTTGTTTTTGAAGTTCATTGAGATAATTCTTCAATTGTTCATCGCTTGTTTGGCTTGGACCTCCCATAAAATTAGGAATAAACAAATTGAAAGTTTCTAATTTCCCATAACTCCAATGTGTGATATAATCATAATCCAATCCTTTAGAATTATTTTGAAGCAAAGTCATTTCTGAATTTCCTCTTGTCGTCTCTTTTGAATATTCATATACAGACATCAAACGAGTAGCGTTCAGACCGAGACCTATGATACAAGCGGCGATTAATAAACCGGTTGATTTTGCAAAAGGAAGAAATTCTTTGCTTTTTATGGCATGAACCAATTCCACCACAAAAAACACCAACATCACCAAAAACAAATAATAGGTCATTTGTGGGTGACTTGCCGAAAGTTCGAGTCCCATAAAAAGTGCGGTCATCAAAAATCCGAGAATATATTTTCTTTGGTAAAGAAGAATAATTCCTGCAACCAATGGTGCGAAATAAGCAATTGAATGCACTTTTGCGTTGTGACCAGCAGCGATTATGATATAATAATATGCACCCATGGCGAAAAATATAGATCCCGCGAGTGCATATTTCCAATTTCTAAAAAGAACAATTCCTAAAATAAAAAAACCTGAGAATAGTAAAAATATATAATCCGCAGGTCTGGGTAAAAATCTGAAAAAGTGATCAACTGCCTTGATAAAATCATTGTTATATTGAGCACCTGTTTGATAAGTTGGCATACCACCAAACATAGCATTTGACCAATAAATTCTCTCATCCGTCATTTCTTCGTATGCCTTCATTTCTTGAGCACTTCCTTTATAATTTACAATGTCGGGCTGAAGAATAGAATTTCCGGACAAAATCGGTGAGCAGTACACCAAAGCTAAGATTGCAAAAATTGCCAAAGCAATTGCACTGAATATCAGATTTTTATTTTTCATTTTGGTCATTGGATTCATCTATGATCTCATAATCTACTGATTCTGCATCAATGTTAAATTTAGGTTCATCTAAATTTTTGGTTGATGAAGGTTGATTTGTAAAACCTCTCGTAGATGGATTTTGTTTAGATGGTTTGGGAATAAATGTTCTTCTGATGAATCGAAGAATTATTATTCCCAATATGAAATATAATAAGTATTTAAGAAATATACCCATGGTTAATTTACAGTTGTAACTACAGTTTGTTTAGCTGATTCTGTTTGTTTTAAATCTCCTTGTTGGTAGGTAACTGACGAAGATTCATTTTTAACAAAATGAACTTTGTTCAACCAACCTGTTTCTATATCAACATCAATTGTTCCATCAATGGTTGAATTATTTTTCATGGTCATGGTTAAATCCTGCTGAGTTTCAGAACCACCAACATTCATTACTCCATCCACTTTCACTCTTGCTACTCCATCTTTAATTCCTTCAAAAGTACGGGTTATAGTATTTTTTCCAGTAACTGGTCCTTCATTGATATTTTGTACATCTTCCCATTTTTCTCCAATTTTCAAGTTTCTTTCTGGGAAAATATTCATTGATTCTTCGAATTGAACTTTGATGGCATCAACGCTCAAAGAATTTTCGAGTAAATCTTTTACATAACTTTGCTCTTCTGTAGTAAAATCAGATTTAATTTTTTCAAAAGCATTTGAACGAACTTTATCTAAACCTTTTACAGAAATAACTTTTCCTCTGTTGTTTACTTCCATGGTAAAACTCTGTCCACTAATCGCTTTATAAATCGACCAATTTTTAGCTACATCTTCATTAGCAGGTCTTCCTTGAGCCGTATTGAAAGAGATTGTTTCACCTGTTGGAGCTTTAAAACTTTCACTAAAGTTCAAAAAAGTAGCTTTCAATATGAAATTAGTATTATTTATATTTTCTACAAAATAATCGAAATCAACCGTTCTGGTGGAAGACATACTTGCCGATTGATCACCCATTGTCATAGATTCGTCAGTAGTGATTTTCATTCGGAAAGGATAGGTATCACCTTTTTTCAAATTGAATCTAAAGCTATAAGTATCATCTTCGTTTTTTTGCAACGAAATATTGCTCGCAGTATTTATTCCTTCTTCTGTTTCGAATTCATTCAGTGAAACATCGCCTACATTTTCGTCGTTTTGTACATTTTCAGTTGTCGATACATCGGTTTCAGTGTTACTTGTTTTGTCTTTACAAGCAGTCATTAAGGCAAATACAGCCAGTATGATCAAAGATTTTTTCATCAAATTTAAATTTTGGGCAAGATAACCAAAAAAAATCCATTTCTTTTTGAATTGAATTAAAAAAAGCCTAAAATTCACATTCAATTAAAGGCTTTCTAATTTTTAGATAATTAAATTTTCTATCTAATTATCTATAAATTTTATCAATCAATTATAAATTAACATTCTGCAATATTAACCGCGATTGCCAATCCACCTTCTGAAGTTTCCTTGAATCTATCGCTCATGCTTAAAGCGGTTTCTAACATAGTCTGAATCACTTCATCCAAAGTAACTTTTGCATGCGATGGATCGCTTTCAATAGCAATATTCGCAGCTGTAATGGCTTTAATGGCCCCCATAGAATTTCTTTCGATACAAGGAATTTGAACCAAACCTGCGATTGGATCACAAGTCAAGCCTAAATGATGTTCCATAGCGATTTCAGCAGCCATTAAAACTTGTCCCACTGAACCGCCCATAATTTCTGTAAGCCCAGCAGCTGCCATGGCTGAAGAAACTCCTGTTTCTGCTTGACAGCCTCCCATAGCTGCAGAAATTGTTGCGTTTTTCTTGAATAAAGTTCCAATTTCTCCTGCAACCAATAAAAATCGAATGATGTTTTCAGGTCCTTTGAATTCAGTGAAAGCTTGTGAATACATAAGTACGGCTGGAATTATTCCACTGGCTCCATTCGTCGGAGCTGTGATGATTCTACCAAAACTTGCATTCTCTTCATTGACAGCCAATGCAAAACAAGAAATCCATTTGTTGATATCGACGAAATTATTTTCTGAATTAACTATCAATTCAAACCATTCATCCAAATTTGCATAGGTTTTTCCTTTCAATAAAGTTTTATTCAACTTCGCTGCTCTTCTTACTACATTTAAACCACCTGGCAAAATTCCTTCTTTATTCACTCCTTTGTAAACGCATTCTTTGATTTGCTCCCAAATCCATAAAGCATGTTTGTCGATTTCTTCTCTACTACGCCAACTTTCTTCGTTGATATAAGTCAAATCCGATAAAGAAAGATTCAATCTTGAACAATATTTTAAAACATCAGCCCCTGAATGACATGGATAAAGTGTTCTCGTACATAATTCATCGGCTGAATTATCATCTTGAGTAGCTACAAATCCACCTCCGATTGAATAATAATCTTGTTCCAATACGCTTCCATCGTTGAAAATCGCTTTGAAAATCATTCCGTTGGGATGGAAAGGCAAATTTTCTTTCATATTTAAAACCAAATGATGACCATAAGCAAAGTCTATTTCATGTTCACCATTTAAATTTAATTTTTGAGAAGATTTAATCGTTTCTATTATCTCATCGATTTTGGTTGTATCTATAGTAGTAAAATCCTCACCAGACAAGCCCAACATACCGGCTATATCCGTTCCATGACCTATACCTGTTTTGGCCAAAGAACCGAAGAATTCTACAAAAACTTCTTTGACTTCATTTAATTTATGTTCTGTTTGAATCAATTTCAAAAACATCTCAGCAGCATTCCAAGGACCCATTGTATGAGAACTCGATGGACCTATTCCTACTTTAATTATCTCAAAAACGCTAATTGATTTCATTATCTTTTTTCTAATTCATTTAATTTAATAAATAATTTATAGTTCAATGGATTTAAGTTGGTAGAGCAAATATGTTGTTTAATAAAATAAAGTTCTAATGTCCCCAAAAAACTTCTTTCACAGAATCCTGTTCTCGAAGTTTATCGATCAATTTTGCCATCTTGCTTGAATCAGCACTTTCAAATCTTATATTGAAAACATATTGATGATGGTGTTTAGACATATTGAAATTTTGGACTTTGAAAGAATTTTCGTTCAAAATTTTATTGATCAAATCAATCTCATTGGATTTAGGTTCGGTCACAATTCTCAGATTTTGTTTAACAAATCTTCTCGCATACCTTTTTTCGACAGGTTGTAATCCCCATAAAATAATCAAAACAATCACTGTAGCTATACTCGATGTGATGTACATTCCGCCTCCAGTCGCCAAACCTACTCCCGCTACTGTCCATAAACCAGCTGCCGTAGTCAAACCACGCACAACTCCATGTTGTTGGAACATAATCGTTCCCGCGCCTATGAAACCTATACCACTCACTACTTGAGCCGCTACTCGAGCAGGGTCGAATTTCGCAGATGGATGTGACATCATATCGCTGAATCCAAATGAAGAAACCAACATAATCAAACAAGAACCTACACAAACCATCATATGGGTTCGCATACCTGCAGACCAGTTTTTCCTCTCTCTTTCCAGTCCAACCAATGCACCAAAAACAGAAGCCATTACAAGTCTCAACAAAATTTCTTGCCAGTCTAGCATACTACAATTAACTTAATGATTTTAGAGTAAATTGTTTTGAAAAAATTCAATTTTACAGCTTATCAATATACGACAAAAATACAAGTTTATTTGTCGATTCTATTATGTTTACAGCCAATATTAAATGGTTTGAATTAGAAAAATTTCATTCGTAAAAAATGATTCAATCAATAATTCAACATCTGACTTTTACAAAATTGGATGTCTTTCGAATTTTTTATCTCGGTCAAATAAATAGCGATAAGTAGTCAATTCTCTACTTACTTTTGCACCGAGTGATTCAGCTATTTTCAGCATTTTCGGATTAAAATCTCCAATCCATTGCATTTCGTAATCTCTGTAAGAAGTAGTTGGAATGAATTGTCTGGCAGATTCTACAATCATATAAGAATCCATTCCTCTGCCTTGCCAACGCGGAACTATACCAAATACAATTCCTGTGAATTTTGGATTGGATTTAGTTTTTTGTAAATAAAGAAATTTCAATTTTTGAAACCATCCGAATTTCCCTTTCAACTCTTTGAAATAAAAGTTTAAATCAGGTAAATTGATCCAACATCCCACTGGTTCATCATTCTCATACGCAAACCAACAAAGTTTCTCATCCATGATTGCTTTCATCGATTTGAAAATTTTAATAGCTACAGCATCATTGATCGATTTACCATCGTTGTGTTGTGCCCAAGCTGAATTATATACATGAGCAAAGTCTTTGGCATATTTTTCTAAATTTTTCTTGCGAACGTGTTCTGTCCTGAGTTCAGGATTTTTAGAAAGTCTTTCATGATGAACAAAAAACCTTTCTTCCAATTCATCCATCGATGCTTTCATGCCATAACACAATTGTTTGAAATAAACCTGAAAACCATATTCCTCAAAAAAGTCGACATAATAAGGTGGATTGTAATTCATGCCGTACAAAGGTTCAAAAAAACCTTTTGACAACATGCCCCACCAACGGTCTCTTTCTCCGAAATTGATCGGACCATCCATGGCTTCAACTCCTTCATTTATCAACCATTCTTTACAATGATCCAACAGGAAAAAAGCAGCTTCTTTGTCTTCGATGATTTCAAAAAAACCAATCCCGCCTACAGGCATTTTAGGATTGTATTTAGGATTTACGAAAGTTGCAACACGACCAATACATTCATTTTTTTTATTCAACAACAACCATCTTTTGCATTTCCCAATTCTAAACAATTTGTTGATCGTAGGATCAAAAACCGCTTCAATGTCTTTGTCTAATGGCTGAATCCACTCAGGATCATTTTTATAAATCTTTAAGGGTAATTCTAAAAATTGTCTAATGTCCTTATCGGTCTTGACTTCTTTAACTCTCATTTCCAAACATTATGTTCACATTTTACAAAACTAATAATTTATTTATGTCTAAAAATTTATCCAGGTCTTTTTTAATTTAAGAATAAATTTACTTTAACTTAGATCTTTTAAACCTAATGATATGAAATGGACCAACGAGAGAGGTGGAAATGTCGATGACCGCCGAGGCAAAGGAGGTAAAGTCGCTGGTGGACTTGGTGTAGGAACTATAGTCATCGCTGCTATCATTTATTTTATGGGTGGAAATCCAATGGAATTTCTCAGTCAAAGTCAGGTTACTTCTCCAACACAAGTTGAAGAAAGAGCATTAACTCCTGAAGAAGAACACACAGGTGAATTGATCAAAATGTTGGATGCTTGGATGACGACGACTTGGACCGATATTTTCCAAGAAAATGGAGCGACTTATCAACCACCAACCATAGTTATTTTCAACGAAGGAACTCAGTCTGCTTGTGGTCCTGCCCAAAGGTCTATGGGTCCGTTTTATTGCCCAGCCGATCAAGGAATTTATGTCGATATGGCATTTTTCACCGAAACACTGAGTAGGTTTGGAGCTGAAACTACAGAATTTGTTGTGGCTTATGTTTTGGCACATGAAACTGGTCATCACGTTCAAAATCTAACCGGAGTTTTAGATCAACAACATCAACTCAGAACAAGTGGAAGATATTCAACTGCTCAGCTCAATCAAATTTCAGTGGCAGTAGAATTACAAGCTGATTTTTATGCTGGAGTTTGGGCGAAAAGAAACAATCAGAGAGTTCCTGGAGGTGTGTTAGAACCTGGCGATATAGAATCGGCTGTAACCGCTGCAGCTGCCGTTGGTGATGACAATATTCAAAAAAGAACTCAAGGTCATGTGAACCAAGAAACTTTCACTCATGGTTCTTCAAAACAAAGAATTGAATGGTTTCTAAAAGGTTATGAAACCGGCGATATCAAACAAGGTAATACTTTTGATGCTTTGTTGAATTGATTAAAAAATGCTGAAGGTTTGACTTCAGCATTTTATTTTATCATCAATCTTTTTCCAATAAATAAAGTTTAGATCCAGAAAAAGCGTGGGATGGAATTAAATTTCCTTCCAAAACCAAAGTTTTATTGCTAACATCGATTATGGTTAAATAATTTTTCCCGTTGTATTGTATATAATTTTCTTTGGACTTGGTTTGTGGATGTCTTCCAAATTTGTATTTATATTTTGTCCAAGATTCCTTTTCTGAACTACAGTGTACAGGTTTAAATCTCTCTCGCTTTGCATTGAAAACCACTTGCTCATAACCGCTTTCACAAGAAGAATTGAAATTGCTTTCAGGTTGATCGTCTTTTGAAAATTGTTCATAATTTCCATTGTAAACGCCCACAACTTTCCAAGTTCCGTCCAATCGATTTTCATTGATTTTCCCATTGGCCTTTTTGACTGACCAGCTGATTCCTTTGACAGTGCCTTTTACAGCTGAAACACCGATTTTAGCAGTGGTTTTTACAACTTTTGCAGCGGTTGAAACTACGCATGATGACAACAAAAAACTCATCATGAACAAAACTATTATTCTTTTCATAGATTAGTAGTTAATGAATATTTATTTGGTTCAAATGTATTGATTTAAACTTATCTTATATATTAATTATTCGATGAGTTTTCATTTAGATTTTTCAAATCTTTCCCTGAAGGTAATTCGAAAATTTCCAAATCAAAATACGAAGCAGCAGCAGTTATATGATCCATAATCATTCCTTGAATCGCTTCATATTCTACAAAAGGAGTACGTTTGCTGAAACAATAAACTTCCAGAGGAACTCCATATTCAGTCGGTGCTAAATTTCTCACCAAACAAAGAAAATCGAAATTCAAACTCGTTTGTTCTTTCAAATAAGTTTCTATGTATTTTTTAAAAATTCCGATATTGGTTTGGTTTCTTCCATTGACAACAATTGATTTATCGGCTTCTATGGATTGATTGAAACGATCGATGTCCAACTGTCTATGATCGATATAATTCTTAACTCTTTCTATTTTTTTGAAACGCTCTAAATCTTCTTCGTTGACGAATCTGATACTGCTTTGTTTGATATAAATCGCTCGTTTGATGCGTCTCGCTTGATTGTCATAAATTCCTCTCCAATTTTTAAATGAATCTGAAATCAAACTATAAGTAGGAACAGTTGAATAAGTTTTGTCCCAATTTTCTATAGTTACAGTCACTAAACTTATATTTATCACAAATCCATCAGCTCCATATTTAGGAAATTCAATCCAATCTCCTATTCGCACGATATCATTGACCGAAATTTGAATACTCGCTACAAAACCTAAAATGGTGTCTCGGAAAACCAATAAAATCACAGCTGAAGCTGCACCTAATCCAGCAAAAGTTATCAGATTTCCACCCGCGATGTAGTTGATGAGTGCCATCAATCCAATGCACCAAACAAAAATAATGATGACTTGACGATAACTTTGAAGTGGTTTTTCTTTGAGATGGGGAATAGAAGTCAGGTAATTTTCAATTCCTTTGAGTATGCTTCCGACAAATAAAATAGCTAAAATAATAATGGTAGAATTGATGAGAACTACCAATATTTTAGAAATTTCTGGATGAGCAATAAATAGAATTGAAGTGAAATTTGATACG
>DEQC01000076.1:9439-40758 GCA_002359055.1 Flavobacteriales bacterium UBA3376
TATTTCTGAAAATTTACTTTGTTGGATTTTGAAATTATTTTTAAATAACTTCTAAAAACTCTTATTAACAAATAACCGATTATCAATAAAAATGCAATGTAAACAATCAGCAAAGCGATGACATTTAGAACAGTTGCTAAAAATTCAGAAACTCCTAAATCGATTAAAAATTTCTCAAACCACACACTCAAATTCTCAGTATTCAAAAAGTTCATATAAAATCTTTCATAGTTTTTATTTCACCAAAGCAATCTAATCAATTAGCTTCAAAATATTATCATTTTATTAACAATGTTAAAAAATTATTTGTAATTTCGGTTATCCCTCAATTTTCTAAAACTTAAACTTATTTATCAATGAAAACAAAATTATCAATTTTGATAGTATTGTCATTCTTTTACACATCTTCAGTCAAATCCCAAAGCTGTTTTCTAAATGTAGATTACAATAGTTTGGGTGCCTTATCTACAAAAACGAGTGATAAAAATCTGGACAATGCTATTTTAAATGAATATGATTTCTTGTCATACAAATTCAATGTTAAACCCAATTTATTTTTTATTTTCGATGGTTTTCAACCAGCGGCTTATGTAACCAATCAAGTTTCAAATCCAAACTTTCCCGATGGAACTATTTTGCTTGGAATTTCGATGTTGCAAGAAGAATGCAATAGAACTTCTCCGAGAAATTGCACGGCAATTCCATTGGTTCTCGCGCATGAATTTGCCCATATTTTAGACATAAAATATCAAACGGGATTGACCGGAAAACACAAAGAATTATTTGCTGATTTTCTAACGGGTTATTACTTTTTTTATAGAAGTTTTCAATTTCATTCACCATTCGAAAGAGAAGAAACTTTGACTTTTTATCAAAAAGATGAATATGCTTTCAACACACCTTTGTTTCATGGAACTCCCAATCAGAGGCAATCTGCTTTGTCAGCAGGTTTTCAATTGGCCTATAATTATGCAAGTGAAGACATTGAGTTGGAAATAGAATCTGTGATTCAAATCGCTATTCCTTTTGTGAAACAATTTTAAATGAATTTGAATGAATTAAATTTTATTTTAACAAAAAAATCCTGATTTTTCAATCAGGATTTTTTTATCATATTAAAGTTTTTAAATATCCTTAACTTCTTTATGAACGTAATCAGCTTTAATTTGTGCATCAATATCGATGGGTTCAGATTTTCCAAATCTATTCATCAATCCATCTAAAATTGAATAAACCACTGGAACGATAATTAAGGTTAAAAATAAGGAAGACAACAAACCTCCAATCAAAACCAAGGCCAATCCGTTGTTCATTTCGGCAGCAGCACCTTTGGCAATTGCAATTGGAATCATACCAAAAATCATCGCTAAAGTCGTCATCAGAATTGGACGAAGACGCGCATGATTGGCTTGAACCAAAGCATTGAAAGTCGATTCTCCTTCGGCTTTTCTTTGATTGGTAAAGTCCACAAGAAGAATAGCGTTTTTAGCAACTAATCCAATCAACATGATCATACCTAAAATTGTAAATATGTTGATGGTATTGTCTGTCAATGCCAAAATTATCATAACTCCAATCAAGGATAAAGGAATAGAGAACATCACGACAAATGGATGTAGATAACTGTTGTACAATCCAACCATGATCAGATAAACCAACAGAATTGCAGCCAATAAAGCAATACCCAAGGTACCAAAACCTTCTTCTTGCATTTCCATATCTCCACCCCAAGTGTAGCTCACTCCAACAGGTTTTTCTAATTGTGAGAAAACTCCTTCCCATTCAGCTGCAACGCTACCGGTCGAGCGACCTACTACTTGAGCTTTTACAGTAACAGATGGCGATTTATCACGTCTTTCTAAAACCGTTGGGCCTGAACTTTCAAAAACATCTGCAAACTGAGTCAATTTTATTTTTTGTCCAGCATTGTTGATAAACATCAAATTTCTAACATCTTCTATATTGGAACGATTGTATTCATCGTAGCGAATATTGATATCATATTCGTATTCACCTGCTCTGAATTTTGAATCTGTATTACCACTAAAAGCTGTTTGCATCGTCATACCCACAGTTGCAAGGTCTAAACCTAATTTTGACATTTTATCGCGATTCACCTGAACATTGATTTCCGGATTCCCATCTTCAACTGACAATTCTATTTCGGTAGCACCACTAATTTTCCTTAATTCAGCTTCTGCTTTTCTTGCAAAAACCATTGCGCTATCGAGAGGCGATCCTATAACAACCAATTGAAGTGGTGCATCATCAGCAGATACAAGCCCTACTGGCATAGTACTTACTTTTGCATTGACCAATTTTTCTTCTAATTCACGTCTTACTTTGGCAGCAAAAATGAAGGTATTTTCGTCTCTTTCGTTTTTATCAGTCAAAATTACATTTACTTCCCCTTCATAACTTGTGCTTTGGACACCACCAAATCCAGTACTCGTTTGCCCAACCATCGCAATCATATCTACTACTTCAGGTTTGCTTCTTAAAAATTTCTCCGTTTCTTGAATTGCGAAGTTGGTTTGTTCTAATGAAGAATCTTTTGGTAATTCAATTTGAATCAAAAATTCTCCTCTGTCCATTTTAGGAAAAAACTCAGTTCCTATGAATCCAAAACCTATCAATGCAAATGAACCTATAAACAAGGTTGTCGCAATTCCTAAAGTCAACAACTTTGTCCAAGTGCTTTTCAAACTCCATTTCAATAAATTCGAAATCCAATGAGTGAATTTATCTAATTGTTTTTCAAACCATAAAATGAATTTTTGATAGAGGTTTTTTCCCTCAATTTTTTCGATTCGTCCATATCGTGAGAAAAGCCAAGGTACTATGGTAAAAGATGCCAACAACGAGAAAGCTGTTGCAATCATTACTGTAACTGCAAATTGTTTGATGATGTTTGACACCAAATCATCGGTCATAGAAATCGGTAGGAATACTACAATAATTACCAAAGTAATGGCAACAACTGTAAATCCAATTTCAGTCGCTCCGTCGTAAGCCGCTCTGTATTTGTTTTTACCCATTTCCATGTGTCGATGTATATTTTCTAAAACTACAATCGCATCATCGACCAGAATTCCAACCACTAATGACAAAGCTGTTAAACTCATCAAGTTCAAAGTATATCCCATAAAATATACACCAATGAAAGTGGCTAACAATGAAGCCGGGATAGAAACCATTACAATCAGAGCGTTTCTGAAACTATGCAAGAATAAAAGCATAACTGCAGCAACTAAGAAAACAGCGATAAACAAGTCTTTGATAACATTATTAGCTGCTACAAGTGTAAACTCAGATGTATCGTTGGCTACAGTTAATTGAATATTAATATTTTCATAATCCTTTTCAAGTTGTTTCAAAGTTTGTAAAACACCTTCACTTACAGCAACTGCGTTCGCATCTGATTGTTTCATCACTTGTATAAGAATTGCATCTTCTTGATTGAAACGCGCTATATTTTCAGCATCTTTTTGAGTATCCTGAACATCGGCCACATCTTTTAATCGAATTTGAACGCCATCTTTTTCACTGATGACTAAATTTCTTAATTCATCAACAGTGGTATATTTTCCAACCAAACGAATCAAAGTCGCATTGTCTCTTGTTTTAACACTCCCCGTCGGGAAATCTAAGTTTGAAGCTTCTATAATTTGTCGAGCTTGCAAAATAGATAATCCATAACCTTCTAATTTTCTTTGGTCAAAGTTTACTTGAATTTCACGTTCTTGACCACCGATTAGATTGACTTGTGCAACTCCTGGAACACGTGAAATAACCGGTTCTATGGTTTTGTCCAACAAATCATAGAAAGCAACGTTGTCAATATCAGCAGTTGCAGCAACTGTAATAATTGGCATATCGTCCAAAGAGAATTTGACCAATGATGGTGGATCTACATCTTCTGGTAAATCTGCTAAAATTGCATTTACATTTCTTTGAGCTTCGTTCAAAGAAAAGTCCACATCAGCTTCTGGATTGAGCTGAACCATAACCAAGGACAAACTTTCATAAGATTTCGATTCGATCTTTTTAATGTTTTCCATGGATGAGACAGCGTCTTCTATCTTTTTTGTAACTGTATTTTCAATTTCCGAAGGCGAAGCACCTGGATAAACTGTAGAAATCGTAATTACGTTTACTTCAAATTTAGGTACCAATTCATAACCCAATTTAGTATATGAAAATAATCCTCCCAAAATGAGAATAGTAAACAATACAACTACAAGCGTTGGTCTTTTTATTGAAATCCCTGGAATATTCATTCATTCATTATTTTAACAGTTACACCATCATTTAAATTGATATGCCCCGTTGTAACGACTACTTCACTTTCGTTCAAACCATCTAAGATTTCAATATATTCACCGAAATTTCTACCGATTTGAACTTTTTTCAATTGAACCTTAGCATTTTCTACTACAAAAACTTGTTGATTGTTCAGTCCTCCTACAAATGCTTTTCGCTCAACGGTTAAAATCGGTGCCGATACTGCATCATCATTCGATGAGAAAATCGCAGTTCCATACATACCTGCTCTCAAATCATTGGATGAATTATCTACAAGAATATCCACTGGGAAATTCAGAGAAGCACTTGCTTTTGGAGCGATGAATGTAATTCTACCATCGAATTCCTTTTCGGGATAAACACTTGCTTTGACTTTGATTTGATCACCTACTTTATAATTGACAATTTGACTTTCATCAACATCTACTCTTAACTTTAGGTTAGAAACATTTACAATTTCAAACATAGGTGTGCCTGGAGAAACAAATGATCCAGGTTCAATGAATCGTTGATTGACAATTCCACTTATGGTCGCTTTAACATTAGTGTCACCTACTCTAATTCTTGCTTGATCGAGCTGAGCTTTTGCATTTTTCAGTTGTAATCTTGACATATCGACTTGTTGTTGAGTCACACCACCAGTTTTCAAAGCATTTTCAAATCTCTGATTGTCGGTCAAAGCGTTTTGATAAGCAGCTTCAGCAGCTGATAAATCAATTGACTGTTGGTCAGAACGAATGACTGCCAAAGTTTGCCCTACATGAACTCGACTTCCTTCTTCGACCAATACACGTACAACTTTCCCTGCAGTTTCAGATGGAAAGTTCAACTCTTGTTCAGGTTCAAATATTCCATTGACTAAAAAATCAGTTTCAATATTTCTATAAGCTACAGTCGAAACATTTACAGAAATACTATCGTTGCTTTGTGCAACAATTCTCGTTTCTTCTTCCGACCTTTTTTTATTGTTCGATAAAGTTAGCCCTCCCCAAATCAATAAGCCAACTACTACTATTATAGCGATTAAATTTTTTACTATTTTCATAATGATTTATTTCAGTGAATCTAATTCTCCTTTTGATTTCAATAATTGAATTTCTGCCAATTTAAATTGTAAAACTGCTGATGAATAATTATTTTTAGCATTGACCAAGGCATTTTCTGCTTCGATTAAATCCGTCAAAGTCGCTAAACCCAATTGATAATTATTGTTGGTATTGTTGACTACTTTTTCCGCCAATTCTACATTGTCCCTTTGCCCATCAATTGCAATGATTGCATTTTCGATTTGTGATTTTGAATTTCTATATTCTAAATCCAATCCCAGTTTACTATTTATAATTTCCTGCTCAATTGTTCTGAGTTCAATATCGGCTTGATTGACTTTTGATTTGATTGCAAATCCATTGAAAATTGGAATTTGTAAATTCAATGAAATGGCTGAAAAATCGGACCAATAAACGCCTTTGCCTAAACCAGCTCCAATTGGAAATCTCTCGCCTTGTCCTAAATAACTATAAGAAGCGGACAATGATAATTTTGGGTAATATGCTGCTTTAAAGGCTTCTTTTTGAAGGTTCAACAATTCTTCTTGTTTTTTCAACAATTTAAATTCAGTTCTATTTTCAGTATCAATCGATTCGGCAAGTAATAATTCTTCTACTTGAAAATCCTCATCCAACAATTTTATATTTTGTTCAATTGGCATTCCCATATAAAATTTCAAAGCATTCTCTTGCAATTGAACAGCATTTAGCAATTGTTGACGCGTGGACATTAAATTTGTCAATTGTACTTCTACTCTATCTAAATCAATTTCTCTTGCCAATCCATTTTCGTACAAACTCTTTATGATATCTCTTGTCTTTTCTACATTTTGTAAACTTTCTTCAATGGTATTGAGCTGCTCTTTCTGAACGAAAACATTGTAATAAGCCGTGGCTACTCTTTCAATTACTTGTTCTTCGGTCAATTGCGCATTGATCAAATAAAATTCACGAGTAGTTTTGGCTGCTTTCAAACCAGTAAAAACGGTTTGATCGAATAAATTTTGCTCCAAAACCACTCCTGCAACAGAGTTCCATTTCTGCCCCATAGCCAAAACGATGAAAGGATCCGGATTGACTTCTCCTCCTGGGAAACTGCTCGAAGGAATTGCAGTTTCTTGTAAGATAGGATTGTAAGTAATCCCACCATGAGCATTGATTTTTGGTAAGGCTCCTGCTCTTGCTTCTTGAATCAAATATTCGCTGTTTTCGATCAGTAATTCTGCTTTCTTAGCTTCAGCTTTATTTTCTAATGCATAATTTACTGCATCTTTCAACGAAATGACCTCAAGGTTTTGAGACATCGCAAAAATTGATAACAGCAAAAACAAAACATTTAAACTTATTTTTTTGAATCTCATTGGTTACTTTTTAAACAACATTTTCATTATTATTTCTTTTCTTTCACTGATAAGTTTATCAAAATCTTCTTCCGATATGTTCAATTTCATCCGAATCAATGGACGAACTGCCAAAGGAAATGAAATCAATGAACCTAAATTCAATAAAAATTGTACAGGTGAAATGTCCTCTATGGTTCCTTTTCTAATTTCTTCCTGATATTCTTTAAAAAATTTAATCCTACCTTCCTCATTGGCTTCATATTCTTCATAAATCCCCGTATCATTGATCCTCGTCACTAAATAAGTTTCTAAATAAGGGTATTCAATCGCTTTTTGCAATGAATATTCAATATGCTTTTCAACTTTTTCCTTAAATGGTAAATCAGAATAAAGCAAACGAGTTCTCAACTTATATTCCTTGTACATCGCATCTTGATAAACAAGCGTAAATAAGTTGTCGCGTGAACGAAAATAATAATTAATCAAAGTGCGATTTACACCTGCTCTGTCAGCAATTTCTTGTGTAGTCGCATTGAATCGCCCTTCTTTGAAAAGCAAATCAGATACAGTCTTCTTGATTTTCTCTTCAGTTTCTAAATCCTTTTTGTCATTGACCATACACTATTTAATTTAGACAATTATGTTTGACGGTTTTGTCAACGCAAAGGTAAATGAATTATTTAAATGAACAGTTCATTTTTTACATTTTTGTCAAATATTATTTCTAAAGATTAAATGGATTCTTCAGAAAATGATAACCCATTGACCTCCAATCTCAAACTCGCTTCTGCATCGATAACAACTGTTAAAAAATCTTCGAACAATAGCACTTGTTGAGGTTCTAAACGATAAATATTTCCTTTGATAAAAATACCAGGAAAATATTCTCTGTTAAAATTTTGCATCAAACTAACTTTTGTTTCGTCGATCAAATCACCCACAGGAATTCCATATTCTTCTGAAATCAAACGAATTATTTTTTTATTGAATAAATTGGAAATACTTTTTTTTAAGATATTTTTCGTTTTCAAATCGAAGCTTACGTTTGATAAAGCGATTTTTTGTTTTTCTGAATCATAATAAGGTTTACCTTTGATAGTAGTTGTTCCTTTGACTTGACCATCGGTTTCAACTTCCAAAACCAACAAATCTTTCTCAGCAAAAATCTTCATGTCTATAATTTTCACTTTGTTTCTTTCTGAAGTCAAAGAAAACTCTTGACCAACAAATTGAGCGTCGGCCATTCGTTGAGCATCTTCAAAAGATACATTGACAGTAGTTTTCAAATTAAAATCATTGGCCAAATCATTTTTCAATTTGAAATCTGGAAAACTCACAGCAAAAGGTGTAGGAATTGGAAAACGTCCGATATAGGTTTCTGAAAATAAATCCAAACCAATGCTCGCAGTGATGTAATTTGAATAGATCTTCATCGGTGTCATATAAACCTGGTCCGGAGTAATTTTCAACCAAGTATTGAATTCTTCAGACAAATTTATAGGCAATGAAAATTGATTCCACAATTCCAATAAATAAGGTTTTAGGTCGAATTTTTCTTTGATTTGTTCGTCAATGATCGTTGTGAACTCATTTTGTTGTTCTCTCAATCGTTTTTCTACTATACTTGTCACTGGAATTTTAACTCTCCCAAAATCTAAGACAGGCTCTTCTGTCCATTGAAAGCCTTGGGCTTTGGTTTTTGTTTCTAAAGTCCAATCGGATTTAAAATCTACTGAACTAACGAATTGCATATCCACTCCAAAGTTGGTTTCTTGATAGACATAATAACCCAACCCCCCATATCCTTGAGAGGACCAAATTTTCAATGGTACGTTGATCAACAATCGATTGTCTTTCAAGGCAGTAATCTTTATATCACCATCTTTTATAACTTTAACTTTGAATTGATCATTGTCGTTGTCCGTATAAGAATTATCTTCATAAATCACTCCTGAAACGGTGTAGTTGACCAAGGAATTGATGTCTTCAATCGGAATTGATAGTGGTAAAGTTATATGAGATTTGAGTTTGGGAAACTTAACAGCTTTTGATTGTGCAAAAGTTAAATTTCCCAATATAATAATTGGAACAATGTATTTAAAGAGAGATAAAGGTTTCATTTTATGATTTTCAAATTATTTTATAAACCTTCACTTGCTATTCAAATAGAAGACCAATGTCAATTTTTTTTAGAAATTTATTAAAAAAGGCTTGAACTTTTTTTGTTCAAGCCTTTAGAATTAAATCAACTGTAAAAAATCATTCGATTCTTCCTTTTTTAATTTCTTCGACTGTTTCAGGATTCATTAAAGTGGAAGTATCGCCAAAGTTGGAATAATCTGCGGCAGCGATTTTCCTTAAAATTCTTCGCATAATTTTCCCTGATCTTGTTTTAGGCAAAGCGCTTACAAATTGAATTTTATCCAATTTCGCAATCGGCCCTATATGACTTGCAATATGATTATTGATTTCTTTTCTTACATTTTCTCTGTCTCTGGTTTCACCAGTTTCCATAAGCGTAATGTATCCATACAATGCATTTCCTTTGATATCGTGTGGATATCCAACAATTGCAGATTCAGCAACAGCTGGGTGCTCATTGATCGCATTTTCAATAGGTGCAGTACCTAAATTATGACCTGAAACTATCACCACATCATCGATTCGACCGACGATTCTATAATATCCGACTTCATCTCTCAGAGCGGCATCTCCTGAAAAATATTTTCCTCTAAATGCAGTAAAATAAGTTTCTATAAATCTTTGGTGATTTCCCCAAATTGTTCTTGCCATTCCAGGCCATGGAAATTGTATGCACAAACTTCCTTCGACATGGTGATCTTCAATTTCATTTCTTCTGTGGTCCATTAAAACTGGTTGAATCCCTGGCAAAGGCATAGTAGCATATGTAGGTTTTGTTGGAGTAATGAATGGTAAAGGAGAAATCAGTATTCCGCCATTTTCGGTTTGCCACCAAGTATCGACGATTGGGCTTCTTCTCTTTCCTACATTATTGTTGTACCAATGCCATGCTTCCTCGTTGATAGGTTCACCTACCGAACCTAAAACTCTCAATGAAGATAAATCTCTACTTTCTACATAGCTCAAATTCTCTTTTGCCAAAGCACGAATTGCTGTAGGTGCAGTGTACAATTGATTGACTTTATGTTTATCAATTACATCCCAAAAACGTCCAAAATCAGGATAAGATGGAGTTCCTTCAAACAAAACGGTAGTCGCTCCATTCAACAAAGGTCCATAAACTATGTAAGAATGTCCAGTAATCCAACCGATATCAGCTGTACACCAAAAAACATCTTCTTCTTTATAATTAAATACATTTTTGAAAGTAAAAGCTGTGTAAACCATATAACCAGCCGTGGTGTGAACCATTCCTTTCGGTGAGCCAGTTGAACCTGAAGTATATAAAATAAATAAAGGATCTTCTGCATCCATAATTTCTGCTATATTGTCACTTTTGGCTTGATCCAATAAGGGTTGCAACCAATGATCTCGGCCTTCCTTCATCTTCACTTCTGTTTTAGTTCTTTCGACTACCAAAACAGATTCAACGCTTTCACAACTTTCCAAGGCTTCATCGACAATTGACTTCAAATCAATTGTTTTGCTACCTCTAAATCCACCATCAGAAGTGATGACTAATTTACAATCAGCATCATTGATTCTTGTTGCCAAGGAAGTCGATGAAAATCCAGCGAATACTACGGAATGAATTGCGCCGATTCTCGCGCAGGCCAACAATGCCACTGGTAATTCTGGAATCATCGGCAAATAAATGCAAACCCTATCGCCCTTTTGAATTCCTTGTTCTTTCAACACATTGGCCATTTTACAAACCCTTTCGTACAATTCGTTATAGGTAATGTGTAAAGCTTCTTCTTTGGGATCATTGGGTTCAAAAATAATCGCCGTTTTATCCCCTCTTTTGTTCAAATGTCTATCGATACAATTCTTAGTAATGTTCAATTTTCCATTTTCAAACCATCTCACATCACCATTGAGCATATCGTTGTGCAACACATTGGTCCATTTCTGATACCATATAAAATTCTCATCCGCCATGTCTCCCCAAAAGCCTTCTGGGTCCTTGACAGACTTGTTGTAGGCTCGAATGTAATCCTCTAAATTTTGTATATTATAATAATTCATGAATTTAAAATTTGCTTAAAATTAATGAATTTCAAGCATTTAAATGCTATTAGATTCTTAATCAAATCTTAAAAAGTTTAATTTAGAGTTTTTCAAACTAGGATGAATTTATTTAAAGTAAATTTATAGGAATACAAAACCCATTCAATTATGTTCAGAATTGACGGTGTTTAAATATGTATTAAACAATTAAAAATACAGGGAATTTAACTGTTTTCTCAAAAATTAATTTTGATCTAAAACTTTTAAAATAATTTCACAACCTTCTTCAATTTCTTCTTTCGAAATAGTAATTGGAGGAGTGATTCTCAAATTCTGAACACTGTACATCAGCCAAAAAACAATCAATCCATTTTCCATGCACTTTTCAGCAACTTTCAGTGCATATTCTTCAGATTCCAATTCAGGAGCCAACATCAAACCTCGACCTGGAATTGATTTAATTTTCGGATGAACCAATAATTTCCTAAAGAGTTTTTCTTTTTCATCGATTTGAACCATCCAATCGCCTTCCAACAATTCTTCTAAAGTTGCGAGAGCTGCAGCTGCAACCACTGGATTCCCACCAAAAGTCGTTACATGACCTAAACTTGGAGAATGTGACAAACAGTCCATAATTTCTGCACTGGCTGTAAAAGCACCAATAGGCATACCACCTGCCATCCCTTTGCCCATCACCAATACATCGGGAACCATATCATAATGTTCGAAAGCAAAGAGTTTTCCTGTTCTTCCGAAACCTGGTTGAATTTCGTCTAAAATCAATAGAGCACCTACTTCTTCGCATCGTGCCTTTAATTTTTTCAAATAATCTTCTTTAGGAACTCTAAATCCCGAAGCACCTTGAATGGTTTCTACTACTACTCCTGCGGTTTTTTTAGTAATTTTCGATAAATCTTCTTCTGAATTGAATCGAATAAAGTCTATCATAGGAAGCAACGGTCGAAATGCTCGTTTCTTCTCTTCTCGTCCTGCCAAACTCAAAGAACCTTGAGTGTTGCCGTGGTAAGCATCCGTACAAGCGATGATCTCTTCGCGACCCGTAAAACGTTTGGCCAATTTCATAGAAGCTTCAATGGCTTCAGTTCCTGAATTTACCAAATAGGTTGTATCCAATGGATCTGGTAAAACTTCAGCCAATCTTTTACAAAGTTCAACAGGTTTTTCTTGTGCATATTCACCATAAACCATCACATGCAAATGACGTTCAGCTTGTTCTTTGATAGCATCGATTATTCTTGGAAAAGAATGCCCCAAGGTATTGGCTGAAACTCCAGCAGCAAAATCCAAATATGCACGTTTGTCCTTTCCGTAGATGTATGAACCTTTTGCATAATCTACTTCAAATCCAGAAGCAAAACGAGAAGTTTTGGCTTGGTATTTAAAAAAATCTTTCTTTAAGTTTTTTGTGTTCATTTATAAAAGTAATAATAATGCAGTTGCACCTACAGCTATATAAGAACCAATGGTGATCATATCTGAAATCGGTTTAGAAAATCTTCTTTCTAAAACTTCTTCCTGATCGATTTGATTTTCGTGAAATTTAAGAACTCTTTCAGGTTTTCTGATGACATGAGAAATTAGAGTATCGCCCTCCCATTTGTCCACTTGAACTTTGTATCGTTTTTCTTCGACCGTGAGTTTATAATGTCTATTGGGTTTTAGCATTTCTTTCAAAGTAAGTTCATCAGAACCTTCCAATTCTATTTTTCTTGCCTTTTCTTTTTCAGCTTCCTCTGCTTCGAGTTCCTCTTGTTTCTTACTTGCCGTTTGTATCGTTCCTACATGACCACTACGCTTCAACTCATCGTCGATTCTCTTATTTTCTTCTATCTTTTTTCTTTCTTCAATGGCATTTTCTTTGTCAGGATCAACTGCATCGCGTCTAATGGTTCCGATTGAAGCTTCTGTAGCAGATTGCGCACCTCTTATACTACCCGGACTGGCTAAACCACCACGTCTTGAGGAAGTATTTTCTACAACTTCTTCCTCACCCGTATAAGGTCTATAAACATAACAACTGCTCAATATAAAAATAAGGGTTAATAGTAGTGGTTTTAAGTTTTTCATTTTTTTAAATCTATTTTTTATTGAAAAATTCTAAGTGATAAAATTACTAATCTATAATGGATTAACATTAGTTTTCTTCTACTTCTTAATCGGAATTCACCCATTCATCCAAGTCAACAATTTCAGCTGTTTCAGTTTCATCAGTGTTAAATGATTCTTCTACGAAATCTGTTGGATGAACAAAAATATCTTGCCATCGCCGCATTCGTTCATCGCCCCGCCATTTGAAATTATTCAGAAAAAGCATTTCATCAGGAATTTTCGACTCTGGATACAATCTCGAATTGGCTTGAATCAAACACGCCAAAACATCCACATCACTTTTGGTAATTTCAACTTCTATGATTCCACAATCAGAAAGATTGATTCCAATTCTATCTTTTTCTCCGGATTCTTTATCCTCTTCATCCACAAATGTAATCGACTGTGCATTTTCATTGACTTCAATAAATCTCAACTCATTGTTGACAAAATATCCTGTCATATGATTACCTTTGACTTGATTGAAATCTTTTGGGTTCAAAGAATCAACTTTCGAAATCGCAAATGCATTATAGAACACTCTCACCGAATCCATCACTTCTTTGATTGGATCATTGTAAGCATAAATAGTGTCGCCAGTGATTTGTTGTTCTCCAGACCACATGATCGGATCTCTTATAAATTTCATCAAACCTATAGTTTCATTATAAAAAATAGAATCCGATTTTCCTTGATTTTCAAACTTATAGAATCTCGCGTTATAATATGCTTTAATAATTCTTGTCGAATCCGCTCTTTGTACAGCCATGATGGTATCAGCTGCAAAGTAAAGTGAATCGGTAGAAAATGCTTTGACTGCATAAGCATTTCCAGTTACAAAAGCCGAATCCAAATCTCTGTGAACTTCACCATAATCACCTTTAATAAATCTTTCTTCCTCAGGATCATTGATCAAAACATTGCCCTTTGCCCAACCAAAACCAGTTTGTTCGTTAAAGTACATTTCATCGCCCCAAAGTTCTTTTCCATCTCTATAAATGGTTGATCTTTTCTTCAAAAAAGCTTCACCAGTTCGTTTGTTGTAAGTTCCTCCACCTTCGGGCATTCTGATATAATTTCGTGGATTGTTTCGATCGGTCACTGTACTATTTCCAATAAATATAGTTTCATCGGTGGCTTGATTCATGATCATTTTTTCCGAATCAATTCTAACATCTTCGGTGGTAATTACAGTCTTCTGATCAAAGGTCACTTCTTGACTATTTGCGTTATAAACCAAAACTTGTGTATGTGTCACACTTCCATCTTGACCTCTAATAATCGCTCCTTCATTGGTACTTATGATTCCAGTTTTTCTGTCATAAGTCATATAAGGGGTTTCTATGGTTTGGCTCGGATCGATGATTACAACATTGCCTGAGGCAATTGCAAAATCAGTCATTCGATTGTATTCAACAAAGTCAGCAAACAATTCTGATTTTGTATCTTTTAGATGAACATTGTCGAAAGCTCTAATCACTCGTGAGTTACCCGAATACTCCAAACTATCCGATCGCATATTCATGGTATCATTTACTACTCGAACATTGGACCAAGCGCGAAAATAATTTTCGGATTGATAATAAACTGCACTATCGCTATAAAGTCTCGTACCTTCATGTTCGAAACCCACTTTCCCATGAGCAAAAGGATTGCCATCAAAAAGTGTTGGATCGACTTTCATCACATCTGAATGAAGATGTTTAATTTTCTTAATAGAATCTTTAGGTGTAGGTTTTTGTTGTCCTAAACCAAAGACAGCTATCAGAAGAAAAAAGAAAATCGAATATTTTCTAATAAAATGATTAATTTCTCTTGCCATAGAAATATAGTGAATGGCTTTCAACTTTTATATCGAAAATTTCTTCTATAGTAGCTTTGATTGATTGAATTCTCGGATCACAAAATTCAATTACCTCACCTGTATCTGACAAGATGATATGATCATGTTGTTTGTCGAAATATGATTTTTCATAATGCGCTTGTTGCTCGCCGAATTGATGACGACGCACCAATTTAGCTTCCATCAACAATTCAATCGTATTGTACAAAGTAGCTCTACTCACCCTGTACTTTTTATCTTTCATCATGATGTACAAACGATCGATGTCAAAATGCTCGTCTGTCGAATATATTTCTTCTAAAATCGCATACCTTTCAGGTGTTTTACGATGTCCTTTCTCTTCTAAAAAGTTTGTAAATACTTGTTTTACAATCTCATAATTCTTTAGTCTAACTTCTTCTTTATCCATCACCAAAACTTTGTGTAAATATAGTTCTAAATTTGAAATTTAGAAAATTCATATCATTTCTATTGAACTTCTTATTTTAAAGTTTCAATTAATTCAGAAATATATACAAATCATAGCAATTCACACTTTTAAATTAACCAATTTAAATTCCTAATTTTGTAAATCTAAATTTAATTTTATGAAAAACCCACTTTTAGAGCAATTCAACACACCTTTTGAAAGCATTCCTTTCTCGAAAATAAAAAGCGAAGATTATAAACCCGCTTTTGAAGAAGCTGTGAAAATGGCTCGTAAAGAAATTCAAGATATAATTGAAAACAAAGAAAAGCCAAGTTTTGAAAACACGATTGAAGCCATGGAATTGTCCGGCGAAATTTTGAATCAAACGTCTCACGCTTTCTTCAATTTATTACATGCCGAAACCAATGAAATTTTACAGGAAACGGCTCAATACATCTCACCTATTTTATCTGAATTTTCGAATGATATCAGACTCAATCCTCTTTTGTTCGACAAAATAAAAAAGGTTTTTGAAGAAAGAAAGGATATCGATTTGACGACTGAGCAAAATCGTTTGTTAGAAAAAACTTATTTGTCCTTTGCTCGCAACGGAGCGAATTTACCCGATGATAAAAAAGAAAAACTTCGTAGCATCGATATGAAATTATCGAAATTGAGTTTAGACTTTGGCAACAATGTACTTGCGGAAACCAATGATTATGTTTTGCATTTGACCGATGAAAATGATTTGAAAGGACTTCCGGATTATGTCATCGAACAAGCTAAAAAAGAAGCCGAATCGAGAGATAAAGATGGATGGATAATCACTCTACAAGCGCCTTCTTATGTGCCTTTTATGACTTATGCTGACAATAGAGAATTGAGAAAAGAGTTGAGCATCGCTTATGGAAAACGTTCGTTTCAAGACAATGAATTCAACAATGAAGAAATTGTAAAAGAAATAGTTAAACTTCGATTGGAAAGAGCCAATTTGTTGGGTTATAAAACACATGCCGATTTTGTTTTGGAAGAAAGCATGGCGAAATCACCTGAAATTGTCAATGAATTCTTGGATGATTTGCTCAAAAAATCTAAAAGTTTTGGTGTAAAAGAAGTCGAAGAATTAAAAGCTTTTGCAAAAGAATGGGATGGAATTGAAGATTTTCAAAGATGGGATCATTCTTATTATGCAGAAAAATTAAAAAAGGAAAAATTTAATTTTTCTGAAGAAGAATTAAAACCATATTTTTCTTTGGACAATGTCATAAAAGGAGTGTTTACTATTTCAAACAAGTTGTTTGGATTGACTTTTACGGAAATAAGCAATGTTGACAAATACCACGAAGATGTAAAAGTCTATGAAGTTTTGGATGATAAAAATGAACATTTAGCACTTTTATACGCAGACTTTTTTCCAAGAGCAGGCAAAAAAGCGGGTGCATGGATGACGAGCTTTAGAGGTCAATCCAAGCTGCATGGAAAACTAAAAAGACCACATATATCGATTGTTTGCAACTTTACAAAATCGACGGACAGTAAACCCTCATTGCTGACTTTTAACGAAGTTACTACATTGTTTCATGAATTTGGTCATGCTTTGCACGGAATATTGGCAAACACTGTTTATCAAAGCCTTTCAGGAACGAATGTTTATCGCGATTTTGTAGAATTACCTTCTCAATTCATGGAAAACTTTTGTTTCGAAAGAGAAGCTTTAGAATTGTTTGCTAAACATTATGAAACGGGAGAAATAATTCCTCAAGAATTGATCGATAAAGTAAGGAAAGCATCGAATTATATGGAAGCTTATCAAACCGTTCGTCAATTGAGTTTCGGAATTTTGGATATGGCTTATCATTCTCAAACGGATTTGGAGGTTAATGATGTCAGTCAATTTGAGAACAAAGCTTTCGAGCCGACTGATCTCTATCCGATCACTGAAGGAACCAATATGAGTGTGAGTTTTTCTCATATTTTCAATGGAGGATATTCTTCTGGCTATTATTCTTACAAATGGTCTGAAGTTTTGGACGCAGATGCATTTGATTATTTCAAGGAAAATGGAATTTTCAATGCGGAAATAGCGAAAAAATTCAAAACACTACTCGAAAAAGGAGGAAGTGTGGATCCGATGAAATTGTACAAAGAATTTAGAGGAAAAGAGCCGAACAGTCAAGCTTTGTTGAAACGAGCGGGTTTGATTTAATTTTTTTAAATAAAACTGTCGCTTTAATTCTTTAAAGCGACAGTTAATTGATTAATAATGTTAACTGAAATAAGTTTAAGGTATTTTGTTTGATTAACTTCAATTCATCAAACTTCATCTCCCAAACAATTCAGAGTCCTTAAAAATCAATTTCTTATCTTTAAATTCAATCAGCTCAATTGATTTTCTACCCTTGGGTACAATTTACGACAAATTTGTCATAAAAAATAATTATATTACCTTAAAATATAGACAATTAAGTTCAAAATCATATTTTTGATTTATTTTTAAAAATTATCTCAATTAACACCCAAAATGAGAAAATTCTACTTTACATTTTTTACTATCCTATTCACTTTAATTCATTCTCAAGCACAATTCAACAAGAGTAAACTCAACGAATTCTTTGATGCATTGGAACAAAATGATAAATTCAATGGATCTGTAGCTTTGAGCCAAAACGGAAATATAATTTACGAAAGAAGCGTTGGTTTTGCCGATGTGGAAAACAATCTAAAAATCAACAATCAAACGCTTTTCAGAATAGGTTCTATCAGTAAAACTTACACTGCCACTTTGATCATGATGGCGGTTGAAGAAAATAGAATTTCCATCGATCAAAGCATCGATAAATTCTTTCCTCAATTAGAAAAAGCTGAAAATATCAGCATCGAAATGCTTCTCAATCACAGAAGCGGAATTTTCAATATTACAGCCGATCCGACCTATTTGACTTGGAATACTCAACCACAAACAAAAGCCGATTTACTTTCAAAAATCGCCAATTATAAAAGAAATTTTGAACCTGGTCAGCAATTGGAATACAGCAATTCAAACTATATTTTATTGACCTTTATTTTAGAAGAAATTTATCAAAAAAGTTATGCAGAAATACTCGATGAGAAAATTGTAAAACCTTTGGATTTGAATCGAACAAAAGTGGGTGATAAAATCAATTCTTCAAACAACGAAGCCAATTCTTATCAACTCAAAGGCAGTACTTGGGTGAAATTCAGCGAAAGTGATTTATCGATTCCATTAGGCGCTGGAGTGATCATTTCAACTCCAAAAGAAGTGATTCAGTTTGGTGTAGTTTTGTTCAATGAAAAACTGGTTTCTTCAAAAACTTTGGATCAAATGATAAAATTAAATGATGGATTTGGCTATGGATTAATTAGTTTTCCATTCAACGACAAACGCTCGTTTGGACATACAGGAGGCATCGATCAATTCAGTTCCATGTGGGCATATTTTCCAGAAGAAAAAGTTTCTTTTGCAATAGTTTCAAACGGAAGTGATATTTCAAACAACGACATTGCCATCGCAATGTTGAGTTCGGTTTTTGATGTTGAAATCGACATTCCAACTTTCAAATCGAGAGATGAAATCGAAGCTGGAATTTATGGAACTTTTTACAATGGGCAAATCGGTATGCATATTCAAGTGAACGAACACGAAGGGCAAGTTTTTGCTCAAGCTACTGGACAAATGCCTTTTCCTTTAGAGAAAGTTTCGGAAACCGTTTATACATTTGAAATGGGTGGAATTGAAATCGAATATGCAGAAGATTTGAAATCATTTACTTTGAAACAAGGAGGTGGTGAATATGTTTTCAACAAAGAATAAATCAATCTTTTTTCTGTAAAATGTAAAAAATTAAACCACCGAGCGAATAACAAATTACATCCATCCAATCTGCTACATAAAAATTGGAATGTTTAGGCAAAAAGTATTCGAAATAAATGGAATACATCAAAACCAAACTTATCAAAGTGAAAGCATTTAGTCGAATACTTTTGTCTTTTTTCAAAAACCAAACAACATGAAGACCAGCTGTTGCAATGATTGGGATACAGAGAAAATCTTTTAAATAAGAAGTTAAAAATCTGTGCATTGACACATCGAATTGAAGCAATAATTGATAACCAATAAAAATTAATAAAGAAATAAAAACATACAGATGAAGTTTTTTCAATGGCAACTTAGCTATCATATCAAAAGAATTGAAATTAACCAAGCGATGAAACCTCCAACAACCATAACGACCAACCAAACGGAATAAAAAATCCAAAAAATCGCTCGAACGATCCAAAATGGATGATTTCTCCAAAAATTCATTTCAAAAAGATCTTTGAAAGTGAATTTCTCATCTACAAATTCGTTCTCCTTATTATCCACAACAATTTTTATTCATTCAAAATGCAAAGATGTAAAATATTTAAGAGTTAAGTATCATCTTTCTTTAAAGCTTCGAACCCAGCGATCAAATCGAAAAGTTCGGATTTAGGGGAAGCTTACATTTCTATTTAATTTCGAAGTAGTTTTTTATAATTGCAGGCCCTTAGTCTATCAGATACTCCACCCCACTTCAATAATCCTCAATGGAGCCGTCACTTAAATAATCTCAGACCAATTTAACAATTAAAAGATGTTCATCCGCAATATAAACTATTAACTATCAACATCTTATCAAGAATCGGAAGTGATTTTAGTGTTCAGAAATTTTTTCTTGTATTAGAGAATAATTAGTTTTTACATTTGATTCTAAAAATCCTGTCGATTCTAAGGACATAAGTCCGTCAAATTTGATCCAACGGCCTCTGTCAACAGAAAACTCAGCAATGCCTTCGTAAGAAAATCTCATCATAGTTTCTTTCACTCCTCTTGTACCACCAAAAAATGTAGGCGTATTGAATTTACCTTCTACATATTCTTCAATGTTATATTGCAACACAGCAATGCGCTCACCGTTTATATTTTTAATATCGATGAGCTCGACTTCATTGATTTTATGAGCTGTTTCACATTCAAAGTTTTGATCGTTGCTGATTAGATTGATATCAAGCGACCATTTATCACCGATTTTAACTGGATTTTTGGGCAACTCAAAAAATATGGCAATTAAATTTTTCTGTGAACTATTCAACCAAAAACTATGAATTCCACCGGTTTCATAAACGGAACCACGAAGCACAACTCCTGACTGTATTGAAAAGAGCGATTCTAATCCTCCGATTTCAGAATCTTCAAGTGTTTCATCAGCTGTTTCTTCGTTTGACTCTTTTTTTCTTGTAGTCATAACGATATCTATGACACCCTTATTTTTATTGGTAAGCGTGGTTACATAATCAAAGTCTGGAGCTTTAATGCCATCTCTAAGCGAATTAAAAAACTCATCTAACTCATTCTCCAATTCCTCCTCATCCACATCGGTATCAAAACTTTCAGCCAATTCATCATCATCTACATCAAAATCAAAATTATTAACTAATTCCTTAAAAATTTCACCAAAATTCATTTGTTGAGTTGAACCTTCTTGCTCATCCATTATTGTCAAATAGTTGAGTTCTTCATTTTCGCCAATTTTCCATTGTAAATCAACCGTTTGATCGTTTTGTCCAAATGCAGTCCAAGCAATCATCGCAAATAATAAAGTAAATGTTTGTCTCATAGTGTTAATTGTGCTGTGTATGTAAATAAGGGTGATGCGCTAAACAAATCCCATGACTTTTCTAAGATATAAAAGTTTATTTGATGGTGTTTTTCATAAGCTCTGTCAAAGTTGTTGTGAATGGAAAAGCTGAAGCTAATTTACTTCATTCTGAACCAGTTAAATTTTCAACTATATTTACTAACTCTATTTAGGACTTGGTTTTATTTAAGATAAATTTCATCTTTCACATAACTTGCATTAAGCCAAAAGCAATGTTTTGTATATTCTGTAAGTCCTGTCAATTTATCTGCAACTGGCAATTCATAAGTGTCCGCTGCATTTTTAGCGTGAGGTCTTACGTGACTTATTCGGTTTTCAGTTTTCTTTGGAAAATATGTTTTTCTGACTCCCTTGCTTGTAACTTTTTTGACGATTTCTCCATTTGAAACTGTATTAACCATTTCTTCCCAAACAATTTTAGCTTCAAGAGTATCAGAATATGGCATATTCCAAAATTTCACTTTTCTTAAAATCAAATTCTCACCTTCAAATTGATAAAACACAAAGAAAAACTTACTCTCTAATATTTTCTTGAAATCGGAATCTTCCCAATCGGTTTCTATGAGCTCTTTATATTTGAATGTTGGAAATGAAATATCTTCTTTTGGTAAATTATTTTCTTTAAGTCGTATTGTTTTTACTTTAATATCAGCTTTTTCAAACTCTTCTATTTTCTTCCCTAATTCAATTCCAAGAATTGCATTCGTAAGATTAGCAAAATAACTTTTGGCTCTTCGATTCAGCTTTAAGTCCAATTCTTTTTCAATTTGTTCTGCGGATTTCCCATAAAATGGATGAAATTTTAGAATTACTATTTCCTCAATTGAACGAACTTCTTCTAAAATTTCTGGTCGTTCAATTATTTTACCATAAACACCTGTTTCTTCTTGTGCAATATTTGCGATAATATGATTTACATAACCTTGTTTTAAAGAATATGCTCTTTGTTTTGCCTTTTCTTTATTAAATGGTTGATCTCTGAAAGATTTTAATGCTGTTGAACCTTTGGTACATGCTCCAAGATAAAAAGTATCTCCTTCTGAAAGTTCATGTGCTTTACCGTCTCTTATTTTTTGATTGATTAGCTCCCAATCACGCTGAATAATTTTTAAATCCTCGTTTGGATATTGCCAACCATCTACTAGTTTTATGGTATAATCGAGTAAATCTAAATCTCTATCGTGAAGATAAAACACCAAAAGTAAATGTGCGTTTTTCTTCCAAAATGAACTGGTTTCAAATTCTTCTTTATGAACTTCTAAATAATTTATGATATTTAAAACAAGACGTTCTTTTGATCGAAATTCTCCATTTTTCAAAATTTTTAAAGGACTTGATTTTAATTCAATTCCCGCTTCTTTAAAATCAGGTTCTACATCAGAATTTGGCTCATAACCAAAATAGAATTTCTCTAAAATTTGACCATAATTGCCTTTTCCTTTATAGCTATGTTTTTCTATTTCTTCGCCACAGGCTTGTCGTAAAGTTTGGTTTTTAAGTTTTTTTGCATACTCAATAATTGAATCTGCTGAAGTAATGTCAAACATATTCAAATTGATTTATTTGTTTATAAAGTTCTTCTCCAATTTTTTCAACTACGCCAACTACCAAAGCATTTCCCATAAAAAATGCTCTTTTTGTATCTGTAATTCCATCTAATTTAGTATGATTATCTGGAAACATGTTAAGTCTTTCCAACTCAATTGGAGTTAATCTTCTTAATCCTCTATCAGAAGCAATTACGTGTTTAAATCTTGAAGGAGATTTCCCACCTTCCCCTGTGATTATTGTTCTAGAAGGACTATCTAACGCATCCGGGTATATCATGCCACCTTCTGAATATTTGTAAACAAAACCATCTGCCGATTTTCGCTCAATAGTTTTTGGACCTTTCAAATATTCCCATTTTTCTATATCTTTTTCATCAATATAAAATTCAGGTGTCACTTCGCCATTTTGTAAAATATCTGCTAAAACTGTTTTCTTACCATTATAATTAGGTTCTGTTTTAGTTGTAAAAACTTTACCTTTTAATAATAATCCTGTATTTTGAAAAGGAGATAACTTTCCATTTGTGTTAAAATTATTTGTTATTTCTACCAAATTTCCTTTCAACTCAAATTCTTGAATTGAATCAGTTTTTACTATTGGAAAAGCTTTTGCAATTGTTCCTTCTTCTGTTAGCCAGTCTATGGTGTTTGATTTTTGAAGTTTTTTATAAACTTCAGTTGACTTATGATAACCAAGAAAGAATACTCTTCTTCGTCTTTGAGGCATTCCATATTCTGCTGCATTAATAACACGCCACTCAACTGCATACCCCAAATCATTCAAACTTTGTAGCATAACAGCAAAATCACGACCTCTTTGTTTTGCAGGAGATTTTAAAAGTCTATCAACATTTTCTAAAAACAAGTATTTTGGTTTATTCTTTTTCTCTTCTAAAATTCTGTGAATAGACCACCAAAGAACACCTTTTTTTCCTTTTAAACCCTTTGAATTATGTAAAGTTGTTGCGACCGAATAATCTTGGCAGGGAAATCCACCGCAAAGTAAATCGTGATCAGGAATCTCTTCTGTTGGTACGGTTGCAATATCTTGGTTAGAATGATTTTCTTTTCCAAATCGAGCTTCATAAACCATTGAAGCATGTTGTATTTTCGTTAAAGGTTCCCATTGGTTACTCCAAACTACTTCGTAATTACTTTTTTCAAGCCCCAAACGAAATCCTCCAACTCCTGCAAATAGCTCTGCAACTTTAATTTTCTTATTTTCCATTTTTTTCGCTTTTAAGGTATTTAACTTTATCTTCAGCAATTTTTAAAATTCTTAAATCAGCTTCTTCATCCATTATGATATATGCAATTTGATCACTCAAAAAATTATATAATAATTCTTTTTCATCACATTTAAAAAACTCTGAAACAAGTTTAATAATTTGTTTCGATGGTTGCCGTTCATTACGCTCAATTTTTGCAAGAAGTGAAATATCTATTCCTATACTTTTTGCAACATTTTTAAGAGTTAAGTTTTGGGATTCTCTTAAACTCCTTAAATGTTCTCCGAATGATTTTAAATTCCTATTTGACATTTGGTCAATATTTGTCCAAAGATATAAAAAATAATTGGACAAATCTAGTCCAATGTAAAATAAGTTGAAATTAATTTATTTTGAACTAAAAGTATTTAAAATATCTTCAATATTTTAATAATTACAATTAATATTTACTCTAAATTAAAATCAACCGTTTAATGATTTTTAATTATTATTTCAATTTTCTTGGAGTTTTATCTTTTGCAACCATTACGCTTCTAAATTTTCAAATTGAATTCAGTACTGCAATTATATCATCTCCGTATTTTGAAATTTTTCGACCATTAAGAGCAAAACCCTTTATTTTTGCAAGCTCATCTATGTTTTTAGGTTTAACTTTTGCAATGGATATAAGCTCAGCATTATGAGCTATTACAAAACTCGGTACATTCATTTTACTTGCTTTGTCTTGTCTCCATTGTTTCAAAGCTGCATAAATATTTTTCTCTTCTTCTGACAATTCATCCTCGTTGGTAATACTAATTTTATCAGATTTTTTAGCATTTACTTTATTATTTTGTTCTTCATAGAAGACTAAAATTGACCAAAATTTTGGTTGTCCATCAATGAGTTCTGTTACAGTTTTTTTAACAATAATATTTTCTAAGAAATTGTTTAAACTCTCTTGATCAATTTGCAAATATTGCTGACTCAAACGTAAATAGAAGTGTTTTACTTTCATCATTTTGAATTTTTAATTGTTAAACCAATATATGATCCACATCAAATAGATTTTCACTAATTTAACAATTAAATTGAATAAAAAGAAACTTACATTACTGAATAACAACAACTTAGGAAATTGACAAATAATTAAAGTAATATAAAAACAACAAAGTGAAATTGAAAATGCTTAATTCTCCCCATTTGTCTTGAGATTAAATTCTTTTGGAGTAATATTTAAAGGTTTGATAAAAGCTTAAAGTGCATGCTTTTCTTCAACCAATTTTTTCAATTTCATATTCATTTCTTCAAAGCCTTTTTTGGTATTATTTTCTAATTGTTTTTTCATCAAAGGGACTAAAAACCCTTTAAAAGTTTCACTCTGTATGAAAGTTGTTGTACCGTTTTTATGATCGATGAGTTCAAATTTATGTTCTCCATCAAAAATTCCCGGAAACCATAAATGACCCAACCAACTCAATTCCTTGTTAACCGATAAGGTTTTAATTTTAGGATTGAATCCCATCTCTTTCGTATCGGATTGTCTGATTTTGACTTTGATTTTATTATCCAATTTAACTTCGCCTTTGACTGATTTTATAAACGGATTCCATTTCGGATAATTTTCAAAATCAGTAAATACATCCCAAACTTTATCAGGTGTTGAATGTATCAAAATCTCTGTCTTGATTTTCATTGTTTGTTTAGTTTAAAATTTTTCAACTTTTGCCAACTCTCTTTTCACTGCCAAACTAATTTATCCAACATTCTGTGAGTTTGCGGAGATTGGGATGGAATCTGATCAATATAAATTTTTAAGGATTTATCGATTAACCAATTCACTGGCTTTGAAAACTTTGACCCATTTGTCTACAAATTCTTTGCTCAATTCCTTTTCTTTGATCGCGACAAAATTTGTATAAAGTGAGGAATTTCCTTGGACGATATAAAATAATTGAGATTCTGGATTTTCATCATCATTAAACCATGGTGATTCGATTGTAAAAAGTGCCCAATGATTTGCATCCGTTTCATTTTTTTCAATAAGCGTCAACTTTGATTCTGGCGCATCGATTTTAGATTGTTCAAACATCATGTTTATAACAATATCCATCGGTACATTTCTCACATCTTTCAGAGACATCATCGTTCCAATGATTGTCCAATTTTCAACAGTTTCATTGCCTGGTATCAACTCGAGGAAATGTATATTTCCGTCTTCTTCATTCGAACCTATTTTCCATTCGTACTCTTCTGGCCAATGGATTTTAAGAGCTTCAATTGTGTCTTGCCCCAATAAATTGATCGAAATAAATAAAGCTAAAATTGTAAGTATTCTCATGTTTTGAATTTGTTTTTAATTATTAAATAAAGTTTTTTTGATCAATTCCCTAGTTGACATTATTTAATTTTTCCCATTTTTCTTTAAGATTGTATTCTTCAATTGCTTTGTCATAATTGTATCCAATGGGATCTTCTGCTGAAAGGTTTATGTTGAAGAATACATATTCAGGTACATATTGAAGATAGATTTCGTCTATATTATTTGTTTTTATATAAAAATCTATTTCCTCTTGAGGTTTCCAAGGGTTTGATTGAGTTACTTTTCTTTTAAATCCAGAATCCCTATCATTTGAACTTTTAAGAGCCTTATCTTTAAATATTACTTGAAGTTCTCCTGAGATTTCTGCATTTGTCAAAATTTTGTCTGTATTATTAATTACGCTTCCTTTCATAATATAAACAACATCCATTGATTTATCTTTAGAATTGTAACCATATTTCTTTTCAAGTTTCAAAGTATCCGTTGTGATATTAACTACTTCAAATTTCCCATCTCTATCTAATCTTGAATAACCATGTTTTCTTGAGAGATATTCGTTTTGATTTATATGCTTCACCATTTTTTCTTCAATATCCACCTCCCATCGATGTCCCCAATTTTTTTCATCAACAAATGAAACTATGTAAATACCTACTTCATCTGTTGATTCTGCTATCCAAATATATTTTTGATTAGGGTCGTCTTTTACAATCAAATTTGCAAAATCTAACCAAGTAGTATTTTGACCAATTCCCATAAAATTTAAAAATAAATCACCTAAAATATTATCAGTTTCAATTTGCACTTTTGATTCTTGAACTAATTCAATAGCTTTTTTTTCGTTATTATCAAGAACATTACAGCTTGATAGAATAAATACTAGTACACTAAAGTAAAATACGTTTTTCATTTTAACTGGTTTCAAATTTCAAATGAACTCTTTGATTTATAAATTGTTTTGAATTCTTTTCAATAAATCAAATATCTTTTTCCCAAATTCTAAATTGGTAAAAGTAATGACACCACTTTCGTGTGAGAGCTCAGTTGCAACAGTATCTGTGACACATTTCTTTTCATCTTTACAATTGAAATGAATGATCGCCATTTCTGGACAATTATCTGCACAACCTGGTCGAACCGGCAAATATTCTATGATCAAATCGATTTCATTCAAATTACCAACCACTCTTCCAGCCGTTGCTGAGCCCATATCAATCGAAAAATTACCTGCATAATCAATCGAAGCTTTGGTCGTTTCGTCATTCAAATTCAAAAAAAGTGTTTGAATGTCCAAAGACAATAATTCGTCTTTGTTCAAATGCATTGATGGATAAAAAGCAGTTTGAAGTTCTGAAGAGTCTTTCAAAATTGGATGTTCGAAAACTGTAGTTTTAATTTCTCTTTTTTCAATTTCCAATGTGTTTTTCAACCATTCGTTTTCCTTTTTCAAAGAATCGATGCATGGATTGGAATCACATGAAAACATGAAGAAAATTGAACTAATAATAAGAAGTGCTTTTTTCATATCGATAGTTTCAGGTTCAAATGGCTTTCTAAGCATTCATTTATCAAGCGACCAATTTTATTCAGTGAGAGTCATTTGTATATTTTACTAATTTAACATTTAAAAATGATTCACCAAAAGAATTGAATTGTAGTACAATAAAAATAGGCTTGTAGAATAATTTGGCTCCGGATGATTTGATTGAATAGAAATTAACCAATCACATTAATTTACTTTTTATTTTTCAATAAAATTTATGCCCAACCAACCTTTTTTAAATGGTAATTGAAAGGTATCGTTATCACTCAATTCATCAATATTTTTACTATTTGGATGTTTTAGAAATTCATTTTCCAAGTTGGAATCTTCAATTTCGGCAATAGGTTGTTTTTTATCCTCAACACAAGAAATGAAAATCGTTAGTGAAATTAATATGACAAAAGTTTTTTCATAAGGCTTACAACGTTTTGGGCATTGCCGAAGGCGGAGAAACATCAGTTCGACGAAGTCAAATCGAATCGAAAAATTTCAATTTCCTGTACTGAGCTTATCGAAGCGCTTGTTCTGAGGCTAACCAAAACGAATTTATATGAGATTAATTTACTAAAAAAACGAATAAAATTCGTTTTTGGCGAGTAGGGAAATACAAACTTTGAATTTAGCACTTTAACCCCGCTTTTGGCAATACCTGAAAAGTACGTTTTTAAGCCATCCGAATTTCTGGATTTTGCATCGGAACTAAAAAATAAGCATCGCTTAAATCGCTTCTATGAATGCCGATTTTATTGATTTTTGAAAATTAGTAGCGGAAAATGATGGGTTGTGCAACGGTTACCATTGTTGTAAGCCGTATTTTTTATTCTTTTATTAAATGTATTCTCACATTATTATCTGTTCTTACCTGAGTTCCATTTACAATTCCTGGAACCCAAATCGGATAATTTTTCTTTAAATGATTTTTTGCTAATTCAAATAATTCATTCTTGTATTTTTTATTTGATTCCAGTCCTTCGAAAAAATAATTGATGTAAAAGCTATTAATTGTACTGTCTTTTTCCACTATAAAACCAACATCAAAAAATGGCCATCCACCATATTCTGATTTATCTTCTTTAATGTCCAAATTTTCAACTATAACGTTTGGAACATAGTCCGAACTTCTACTTTTCTCGGATGGTAATTTTGGTCTTTCATCACAATCTCCATAATATACAGCCAAATTGTTTTTTATTACATTTTCAAGAAATAAGCTGTCGGCTTTCTTGTGCATTTGTTTTTTAAAATCAAGTCCATATTTATCCGCTAAAACTTTATCCATATAAGCTCCATAGCATCCTTGGGTTTGACCTTCAAAAACGACACATCCGATTAAGTCAATTTCATAATTTAAACCATATTTTTTGCAGAGTTCTTCAAGTTCTTTTTCATATCGATTATGTCCATATAAAAATCCAGATTCTTGTGTGAATGCAATTCCATTCGTTTTTATTTCATCTTTAGCTCTATTGATTTCAGATATACAAAGAGTATCCGTCTTTTCTGGATTTGAAACGTATTTTATAGGGTCAAATTCAACATATTCATTTTCCAAGTTGGAATCTTCAATTTCGACAATAGGTTGTTTTTTATCCTCAACACAAGAGATGAAAATCGTTAGTGAAATTAATATGACAAAAGTTTTTTTCATATGGCTTACAACGGTTTTGTGTATGGCTCGTTGCGGAAAATCAGCGATGATTTTCCGCCGTAACCGAAAGATAGCAAATTGCAATGAATTCCGATTAGGAATTCAGCTGCAATGAGCTATACACGGTGTTGTAGCACGTTATTTATATTCATATTTATTCCGCCAAATTTCTTCTCCTTTCAAAAAGTCAAGAAGAATTTCAATCATTTGTTCAACCGTTTCTAATGGTTTTACCAATAAAATATGGTCATCGTCTGTCACAAATCCAGAAGCTAATCCGTCATCGCCTAAACTTCCGCTTACATATAAAGCCTTGTATCCGTTCCCATTTTCATCTTCCAATTGCACAATGTGAAATTCATTCCAATTTGTTGATTTCATTGTGCTTTTTACTATTTCCGCTGTTGCTTTTTCAGATATAGTTTTTGTTGTCTCTCCGTAATTATAAGAAACCTTAAGTTTTAAATCTCGCTTTTCTTGTGGGTTTTCAACATTCCGTAATTCAGTCTTATTTTCAGCGATTTTGAGTGTATTAGAATTTCGTTTTGAATTCCAACTAATCAAAGCGAATATTCCGATTAATGCTAAAATTCCAAAAATTATGTAGGTATTCATTCTTTTCAAGCGATTTTGGTTTAATGTGCTACAACGTTTGACCAGCTTGGCGTAGTGGCGGAAATCGAAGCGAGAAGTTTCGATTTTGCACTGAGGCTAGCCAAAACGAATTTATATGAGATAAATTTACTAAAAAAACGAATAAAATTCGTTTTTGGCGGGGATAGAATTACAAACTTTGAATTCAGCACTTTAACCCTGCTTTTGGCAATACCTCAAAAGCTCGTTTTTAAGCCATCCGAATTTCTGGATTTTGCATCGGAACTGAAAAATAAGCATCGCTTAAATCGCTTCTATGAATGCCGATTTTATTGATTTTTGAGGATTGGTGGTGAAAAATCAAGGGTTGTGCAACGGTTACCGCTGTTGGCAACAGTTTTTTTTAAAATATTTCATATAATTCTTTGAGAGATTTAAAATCACGAGACTTGTATTCTTTTCCATCTCTTTTACTTAAATAATTAATCAAATCTTTTTTGGGACCCCAAGTCCAAAAATCGAATGTATTAATCAAAGAATCTTTCTTTTTTATCCAAACAGGTGCTATTAGATTATTTTCGAGAGGCTTATTAGAGGAATCATAAATAAAATTTTCATTATTCTTTTTATAAACTTGTCTGTAAAGAATACCGTCATCGTTAATTGCTGAGAATTTTGTTTCCGAATTATCATTGTCGTGAAGTACAACGTTTTCTATTTCAGAATTTGGTATAATTTTCCAATTGTCATCCTGTTTTAAAATAGCTGAATATTTATCATTTTCCAAATAGTTGAGACTTATTTTGCCTTTGACAGATTTACCATTTTTAAAATTTATGGCTCCTTCAAAAAAAGGGTTGTAATTATCATTGTTGTAAAGGTAATTATTGTAGATAGTTAGGAAATTAACTATATCATCATTTTTTTGAGCATTTAGATTTACGGAAAAGATGAGAAAAAGTAAAAAAATAAAGTATTTGAAATTTCTGCGAATCATAGTCAAAAGATTTTAAAGTTATTTATTGAAATATCGTCAACAATTATTCCATTCTTATTTTCGTGTGTTTTTAAAATTGTTGCCAACGCCAGTCCGTCTAAAAACCTTCGTTTTTTCTAATTACTGCTTAAATCTACTCATTTAATTCAAATTTAAGCTATTTTAAGTACTCTATTTACAAAAACAGGTTTCCCTAAAACGAAAAATAAAATGTCATAAAACGCCTTAAAATAGCTTGTGATACTCGAAAAAAATAAGACAAGTACTCTTAGGTACTTTTTAAGCTCATTTTGGTTTAAAATATTGAAAATTCGGCGGAGATTGAATGCAATATAAATCAAACCCACATCGGCAGATGCTCGTTTTTTGGTTTTTTTGGTTATAATATGATCAAATCCCCACTGCCTTTTAATAATGCCAAATGGATGTTCAACAATAGCTTGTCGTTGTTGATAAATCTCGTAATTCTCTTTTATCCGTTGCTTGTTCTTTTCAAGCAGATGTGCATAAATTAGCCTTTCAATCACCCTTCCTCTCTTGTTTTTGGCTC
>DEQC01000034.1:0-6073 GCA_002359055.1 Flavobacteriales bacterium UBA3376
AGTTTACCTGATTTCACTACAGCCGAACTGTACTTGCTTTCTGTTGCACTTGTCCTTCTCGAACGAATCCGAAAAGACGGGCGTTACCCGCTATGCTGCTCTGTGGTGTCCGGACTTTCCTCCTCGGCTAAACCGAGGCGACAAAGCGACTTGCTCTTACAAAAATAGAAAACTTTGAACCTAAATTCAAAGCTTTCCATTTTTTATCTCTTATTAAATTAATTTTATTCTACAGTAACTGATTTGGTCAAGTTTCTCGGACTATCGACATCCGCTCCTCTCCAAACCGCTATGTGATAAGCCAATAATTGCAAAGGAATTACTGTTAATAATGGAGCGAAAATCTCTAAAGTAGAAGGAATTTCAATCGCATGATCCACTATGTTTTTGATCGTTACATCGCCTTCGTTGACTATAGCAATTACTCTACCTTTACGTGCTTTTACTTCTTGAATGTTTGAAACAATTTTGTCATATGCACTGTCGTTGGTCGCCAAAACTACAATTGGCATTTTTTCGTCAATCAGAGCAATTGGTCCATGTTTCATTTCAGCTGCAGGATATCCTTCGGCATGTATGTAAGAAATTTCCTTTAATTTCAATGCACCTTCCAAAGCGATTGGAAAGTTGGCACCACGGCCTAAAAACAAGAAGTTATTGGCTTCAAAATATTCCTTAGAGATTTCTTTGATTTGATCATCTAATTTCAAAATCTCTCGAATTTTATTTGGAATTTTTTCCAATTCACTCAAATATGAAGTCAATTCTGTTTTAGAAATATTTCCTTTATAATCAGCCAATTGCAACGCCATCAAAGTCAAAATCACCACTTGAGTGGTAAAAGCTTTGGTCGAAGCTATACCGATTTCTTGACCCGCATGAGTATAAGATCCGGCATGAGACAATCTTGAGATCGTAGATCCCACCACATTACAAACTCCATAAATCAAAGCTTGCTTTTCTTTGGCCAATTCTATAGCTGCAATCGTATCTGCGGTTTCTCCCGATTGAGAAATTGCTACAAACACATCTTCACTTCCTATGATTGGTTTTCTGTACCTAAATTCAGATGCATATTCAACTTCCACAGGAATTCCAGCCAGTTCTTCGATGATGTATTCAGCCACCAAAGCTGCATGCCATGAAGTTCCACAAGCCGCAAAAATAATTCTACGGGCATTATTTAATTTGTTTCTATATTCGGTAATTCCACCCAATCTCACCCAAGCTTCTATACTGTTCATACGACCTCTGAAAGCGTCGATGATAGCCTCAGGTTGTTCGTAAATTTCTTTGAGCATGAAATGGTCAAATCCATCTTTCTCTATGGTTTCAAGAGCTTCTTCGAGTTTTTCGATGACAGGAGTTTTTTCTAAGTTATCTAAATTCAAAACTTGAATCGCTCTTCCTGGCTCCAATCGATACACATCCTTTTCTTCCATATGTATCACATGTTCCAATTCACCCAAAGGCGAAGTATCGGTCGCAACTATAAATTCCTCTTCATTTTCACCTACTCCTATCACCAATTGAGCGCCTTTTCTTGCAGCATACAAAGCATTTTCTTCTTTGTTCAAAACAATAATAGAATAAGCACCCACCACTTGGTTCAAAGCCAATTGAAGTGCATTGATCAAAGGAACATCATTCAGGTTTTGTATATGTTCAATCCAATTCACTAAAACTTCAGTATCTGTATCCGAATGAAATACAAAGTTTTCTTCTTCCAACTTTTCTTTCAAGCTCGCATAATTTTCAACTATACCTTTGTGAACGATTGCTAATTTTCCAGAATTCGATACTTGAGGATGAGCATTGGTTTCATTTGCCATTCCGTGAGTAGCCCAACGAGAATGTCCAATTCCAATTTTTCCTTTGGGTTTATTAGTTCCAATTTTCTCTTTGAATTCGTCTAATTTCCCAGCGTGTTTATTGATAATAAAATCTTTTTCGCGCAAAGTTGCTGTACCAATACTATCGTAGCCTCGAAATTCAAAGCGATTCAATCCATGAATCACCACCGAAAAAGCATCTCTTTTTCCTATGTATCCTATAACTCCTGACATATATTCAAATTTTAATAAGGTAGTTTAAAATTAAAAGCCAAAAATACGAAGTTTTAGATTAAATCAAGTTTTATTACTATTATCTTTCGTTTAAACTTTTATGAATTTATCCTTTTGTGACTTTAACATTTATTTTAAATCAGTCTAATTTGAAAAACACAGTTTTAATATTTTTATTCATTTTTTTTAATATGTTTGGTTCAAACTCAATAAAGATGAAAATCATTATACCTTTTCTATTTATTACTTTCCTTTTACCTTTCAATACATTGGCTCAATTACCTGGAAATGAAAATGGATATGAATTTTAATATTATGAAATATCATCTAAAATATGAAGTTAAAAAAGGAGATGATTTAAGTAGTATTTCAGAATCATTCGGAATTTCAATGGAGCAAATAATTGAATTAAATAACATTAAAGATCCAGATAAAATTGGTATGGGAACTTCTTTAATTTTAGCTGAAGATTATGTAGTAGATGCTAATGTACAACAAAATCCAGCCTCAAAGAAAGATAATATAAGGATATCTAATCAAGAATCTATTAGAAGGCAGGTTATGGAAAAAGAATTTAAACAGAATAAAAAATGAAGAAAATAATTAGTTTTTTTTATAATAGTTATTTTTATTTACTTGGAGTGTTATTGTCAATATTATTTTTATTTCCACCCAAAAATAAATCTATAATAGATATTGTTTCTCAAATACTAATACTATTATTATTAATGTTCACAATTTTAGATTTGGTATATTTAAGAAAGAAATATAAGAAGAAAGTAGAAAGTCAAAGTAAATTAGATAAGAAATTATTTTCAGAACAAAGCCAGCGGAAGTTTGAGAAAGACATAAGAGACAATTTAAATTAATTTTATTTGAAATTTTATATGACAGTGTATCAACTTAATGATATTCAGTTTTAATTAACTAAAACTATATTTTTGGTTAAAAAAATTAAATGAAAAACTCAACTTACATATTTTACGGTCCTCAGCTACCAATCTCCTTATCTGTTGGCCCACTCACCGAGCAGACGATGACACCCTATCAGTACACGTATCAGAATCCGGTGAGGTATATAGATCCTACGGGGATGGCGGCGGAGGATCCTCAAGGAGATCCGCCAACCAAGTCTGGTAATTATATTAATGATAATACTCTTAAAACTTTCTCTTCTGTCTCACCATAGCTGTTACAACGCCTAATACAATCACAACATCTTCTTTATCCAGCTGTATGCAGTTGTCATACTTTGGATTTAAAGATACCAATCGATTGTTTATTTTGTCGAATCGTTTAAAGGTATATTCAGAACTATTCACAGAAACGACTATATCGTCATTGTGTTGCGGATCTAAATCCGATCGTACAATAAGCAAATCTCCTTTGATGTATTCTGGCGACATGCTATCACCTCCTACCCTATTGAGATAAGTAGCTTCTGGGTATTGAATCAATATTTCATCCAAACTTATACTGTTTTCTTCAAAATCAGATGCTGGAGAAGGAAATCCCGCAGCTACATCTCCAAAATATTGTACAAACTTCTTTGTTTCATTTTTTTGCAATGGAATGTTGATTAATTCACTCGAAAACTTAGGTAATTTTATAAACTGAACCATTTCAATTAACTGTCAAAATATCATTAATATTAGTCGTATAGGAAGGCGAAAGTCTATTCTGTTTCATCTTCCATTTGCGTTGTAAATCCTGTGAGCCTAACACCAGTTTATGCCCTCCATAATACGCATTCAATTCATCCATAACTGTCATCAAAGCCTTGTGTTTCTCAGAATCTTCATAAAATAAATTGAGTTGCGTCTGTTCAGCAGGTGTTATGGCTGAAACTATAACACCTGCCTTTTTATAAGCAGGTATATTTTCTTTGGATGGAATCAATTGACTCAACAAAAAAGATGCTTTTTTAGATAAAACTATACTTGAATTACTATCATACGGCAAAGTCGTACTCAATGCTTGGGACAAATATGGTTTCATCGGTTCAAATCGATTGGTTTTAATAAAAACCGTAATTATGTTACATTTCGATTTTTCTTTTCTCAATTTCTCTGCACAAGAAACCGCAAAAGTTGAGACTCTTTCCCTCAAATCTTCATAATTATTTATTGTAGCTTCAAAACTTCTTGTTGTGGCAATACTTTTTTTGCGAGTGATCTGATTCAATTCTAAAACACTTTCGCCCAATAATTCCTTTTTTATACGTAATTCGACTATCGAAAAATTTCTTCGGATATATCCGTCGTTCAAACGAGTAAACTCATAAGCTGTATTGCAACCAATATAGGACAGTCTTTTTGACAAACGAGGACCTATGCCCCAAATATCTTTTGTTTTGAGCCATTTCAAAGCTTTCTCTCTTTTGTATTCACTATCTATTACATAAACACCGTTGTGGTATTGTGTAAAATCTTTTGAAATCTTATTGGCTACTTTTGCCAAAGTTTTGGTTGGAGCAATTCCTATACAAACCGGTATTTTGGTGATTTTATATATTTCTTGTTTAATCTCTCTTGCATATTGCACCAAATCGAATCGATCAAATCCTTCGAAATATAAAAAGGCTTCATCGATTGAATAAATCTCAATATCTGGAATAAACTTTTTCAAAATACTCATCACTCGATTGCTCATATCGGCATATAACGCATAATTGGAGGAGAAAACCTCTACATTGTGTTGGCGAAAGAGTGGATCAAATTTAAACGCAGGTGCACCCATAGGAATGCCTAATTCCTTGGCCTCGTTCGAACGTGCAACTACACAGCCATCGTTGTTAGAAAGTACAACTATAGGTTTTCCTATCAATTTAGGATTAAACACTCGTTCACAACTGGCGTAAAAATTATTACAATCAATCAATGCATACATATACTACAAAAATAAGTAGCATATGCGCCATATTCTGTCTAAATTCCGTTAAAATTTTCAACATGTTTAATTTAGTAATGAGTAAACTTTATAAAAAACAATAAATCATCTGTTGTTTTCCTTTGTACCAATTGGTTGAACCATAATAAAAAAAAATGATGATGATGAGCAAAGAATACATTTACAATCGCACTGTGTATAGTATAAAAAGGAAAGTTGAAACATGGTTAGTTTCATCTCCTTTGGTATAAAATATCTAAAAATCTTATCTTTTTATTTTCTCTCCAATCCATAATTGATACATAAATACCATTATGTTTTTTAGCTACTTTCTTTTCACAGCCTTCACAAGATACCTCAATTATTGTATCTTTTTCTAAGCTTCGTTTCCCTTGTTTTCTTGAAAAGCATCATGTCTGGAATGTTCCCGGACTGAATTACCGCTCGTTAGTTAGTGCTGAGGCAGAATACATTTTTCCGGTTTAGCACTGATGACCTTAAAACGATGGGAAAATCGTGGCTTTTTCAGGAGCCATGGTCATGGGATTTACCCTTTTCTATCACCATAAAAACTACAGCAAATATTTGGATATTTTTCACCTTACGGGCGCATGGGACTGAAAAACTATGAAATGCAGGGTGTGATAGGCTGTCTGATATTATTAAATAATAGCCGCCCAGAGCGCGTAAAGCAAATTGATTTTTCAAAGAGTTTTTATTGTAATGAAGCCTTCCTCCATTTTTACATTCATTTTTTCATTCTTTCATGGGCCTCATTATATATACTTCATTTCCGTTGCTTTATGGATAAGAGCAGCTACATTGTTCACCTTGAATTTTTGCAGAAGGTTACGCCGATGGCTCTCTACAGTGAGGTGACTGATGAATATTTTCTCACCTATTTCTACAGAACTTAATCCTGATGCCAGTAAGCCAAGCACTTCCTTTTCCCGTCGGGTAATGATAGGGAGGTCTCCTGACTGATGGCTTTTTAATATATTTTTAGTTCCATTACTAAAGACAATTTCTCCGTTAATTGCATTGTGAATACCGGAAACTACTTCATCTGCCGATGCGTTTTTCAAGAAATAACCACTGGCGCCCGCATTTAACATCCG
>DEQC01000034.1:6160-8359 GCA_002359055.1 Flavobacteriales bacterium UBA3376
GCATTCGTCAATACCATTGCTGTCGGGTAGATTGATGTCAAGTAATACAACGTCAACCCCATTGTTTTGCAAATAGTTCAGCATCGAACCTGCATCCGAAAATTTGCCGACCAACTCTATCTGTTCTGCATCTTGCAAAATATATTCAAACCCTTGTAAAACTATGGGGTGATCGTCTACGACAATAACTCTAATTGGTTTTCTTTCCATTTTCATAAAGGTATCTGAATATTAACTGTTGTCCCTTCGCCAAGTTGTGAAAGTGTTTCTATATTTCCATTTAATAAGGATATCCGGTTCTGGATATTGACTAACCCCAGCCGTTTCTCCTGTTTTTCTTCTATTTGCCCCATTCCTTTACCATTGTCTTCTACGGTAACAAATAGCCAGTTATCCAGTTCGCTGCATTGTACAATGACCTTAGTAGCACTGGCGTGTTTGATGGCATTGGCCAGTAGTTCCTGGATTATGCGATACACCGTAATACGTAATGGATCGGGATAGTTGTCTTCGATTCCTAAGTTTTGAAATACAACTTCCACCGATGGGGTGCCCATATAGCGGCAGAGATCTGACAAAGCAAGAGCCAAACCACCAAACCGAAGCGATTCGGGCATCATATCATGGGCAATCCGCCGGAGTTCATCAACCGAGTAGTCCAGCTGATGGACGACGTCGTTTATGTCACTTCTATCGCTTGGATTGTCTTCACCTATTCTTAAAACAATAGAAGATAACTTTAGTTTCACACCTGCCAACAAGCCTCCCAAGCCATCATGAAGATCTTTTGCCATGCGGCTCCTTTCTGCTTCCTGTCCTTGGAGCATGGCGTCATAGTGTTTCAACCGCTCATTTTGCCGCATGGTGCGAAGTTCCTCTTTATGGAGCAAATCCTTTTGGATAAGGAGCCTTTTGTTATTTGTTCCGATTTTTCTCCAAAAATAAGCGACACATACAGCCAATACTAACCCGGCTCCTAATGCGAGTGTCCACCAGCGGCTTTTGGCTATGGCTAATTCCTGTTGTTTATTTTTTGTCTCAAGCCGTAGAATGCGGTTTTCCTTTTCAGCTGTTTCATATTGCTGTTCAAAGTTCAGCAGTTTTGTACTTACATCTCTTTGGTATATAGAGTCCTTGGTCATCCTAAGCGAGTCCATATAACCATAGGCTGTTTTATAATTTCCCAAATGGTATTCTAATTCAGCCATTTCCCTTTGATATATTGCCCTGTTTTGTAGACGTGAATAGGGTTGGTAGGTGTTCGAAAGAAGGAGGTATTTCCGTGCCTCTTGATATTCGCCCAAATCTTTATAAAAAGTGCTCAATTCGAAACTGAGGTCTTTTAACATATAAGCATCGCCTAATTTTTCAGCAGCTGATACTCCCTCTTCATAGTTTTCCAAGACTTTTTGTTTGTCGCCCCTATGCTTATAGTAGCTGAGCTCCGTCCGATAATAGGTGGGTATAGATGTAGCAGAATGTGGAAGGAGTCGAATATACAAGCTTGCACTGTCGAGATACGTTCTTGCTTGTGTCTGCTCTTTCATAAGTAAAGCATTTCGAGCCGCATTGATGAATATATCTAATCTTTCTTCTTTTCTATCAGCTATAGTATATGTAGCGTTAAGAGCCTGTCTATAATAATTGTCTGCTTTTTTATAATCTGACTGGTTACTCATTAGCATGGCGACATTCTGTAATTGGTAACCAACCTGCGCACTATCGGCTGCCAAGCGTGCATAAGGGATGGTCTTGTTGACAATGACTTCCATGAATTCAGCGCTCTTGTCTTCCTTTTGGAGTACGACACCGTAATTGTTCCATAGTTTTGACCGATATAGATAGCTTTTAGGGGCTGTATTTCTAGCCAGTAAACTATCTGCTATTAAAAATTCCGCTTTTGCTTTTTGGGGTTCGAAGTCCATCAAGATATTGGCATGATACAAGTGGTACAGGCCTTTTTGATATTCGGTAGGTGGCTTGTCCATTAGCCTGTGTGCCTCTTCTAAATATTGATAGGCTTTCACGGTATCATAGTCGATCCAAAAGATGCTGACATTCAAAAGTGCTTCTATTTTCAATTCTGTTGTAAGCGCTTGGCGTGCATTATTCAATAAACTATCGGAATACTGCGCAACAGGATCCTGCGCACGGGCGATATAAAAACCAAATACACAGAACGTGACTATCCAAGTTATA
>DEQC01000044.1:0-2503 GCA_002359055.1 Flavobacteriales bacterium UBA3376
TTAAACTCCATGTTTTTTGCTCTAAAAGGTGATAATTTTAACGGCAATAAATTTGCTGAAATTGCCATCGAAAAAGGTGCTAAATATGCAATAGTCGATGAAATTGAATACGAAAATCAAGAACTTGGAATTTTCTATGTCAACAATAGTTTAGAAACTCTTCAAAAATTAGCGAATTATCATAGGAAACAACTTAATACTCCCATCCTATCGCTCACAGGAAGTAACGGAAAAACTACTACCAAAGAATTGATCGCAAGAGTACTTCAAAAGAAATACAATATAATTTCAACCATAGGAAATTTAAACAACCACATAGGCGTTCCGTTGACCTTATTGCGATTGAAAAAAGAACATGAGTTTGCAATTGTAGAAATGGGTGCCAATCACCTCAAAGAAATTGAATTTCTTTGTGAAATTGCTGAACCTGATTTGGGGTATATCACTAATTTTGGAAAGGCACACTTGGAAGGTTTCGGTGGTATTGAAGGTGTCGTTCAAGCCAAATCAGAACTCTACAATTATTTAGAAAAAAACGATAAAATAGCTTTTGTAAATACTGATGATTCAAAACAAATCCAACTGACTAAGAATTTAAAAACCATAAAATTCGGTAGTCAAAATAATGCTGATTATCAATTCAAATATTTAAAAAATAACAACGCTAAATGTCCGCCGATTCAATACAATTCCACCATCATTCAAAGTGAACTTATCGGTGAATATAATTTGAGCAATGTTGCTGCAGCAATAGCCATTGGTTTGCATTTCAAGGTCGATTTGCATGATATAAAAGCAGCAATTGAAGCTTATACTTCTGGTGACAATCGCTCTCAATTGGTAAATAAAAATGATTACAAGATCATTTTAGATGCTTACAATGCCAATCCGAGCAGTATGGAAGTAGCTTTGAAAAATTTCTCAAGTATGAATGGTGAGAAAGCTGTTGTACTTGGCGATATGTTTGAGTTGGGCGATTCATCGAAAATTGAACATCAGAACATTGCTGATTTAGCTTTTAAATTGAAGTTCAATGAAATTTATTTGATTGGAAACCATTTTCATTCGATTGATAAAGAAAATCTTTCGAACATGAAAACATTTGAAAATCGTGAAGAAGCAATCAATTATTTTACAAAACATCCAATTCGTTCGAAAACCCTTTTGATCAAAGGGTCGAGAGGAATGCAATTAGAAAAAATAATAGAATTTCTCTAAATCATTTTATTTTATTTCATTACTTTAACGAACTGAATTAAACCCCATATCAATGAAACGCGCAAAAACTTTAATATTATTCTCAATTTTCATTACTTTCAATTTAGCTTTTATCAAGCCTAATTATGTCGAATGGTCTGCATCAAAAAAATTAGATTTCAGTGACTTTAAAGCTAAACCTCCTGCAGGAAAAACTTCTAAAGTAGTTGAATTGAAAACCATCATTTCGTATGAAATTCAACAAGAAAAAGGAAAAGTTCCAAAAGTGAAAGTTCTTAATTTTGTGGATAGAAATGCATCTTGGATCAAATTGAGAAAGCAAAGTATTTTAGACATTCAACAAATAAGGTTCGATTATTCTGAGCTCTATGTGAGAAAAGCGAGAAAGGAAATCGAATCGATGACCAAAAAAGGAATTAAAAGCAAGGAAGCTTATATCAATACGATTACAAAATACGCGAATCAATTTGAGAAAAATCAAAGAAAGAGGAATATAGCTTTGGACGATCAACCGCATTTGATCAAGCTTTCACAGCAAAGCATCAAGGATTCACTTGAAATATTCAAGAATTACGCAAAATAAAAAAAGCAGCTTTAAATAGCTGCTTTTTAGTATATTATCAAATTATTTATTTAAAAATCATCCAAATCAAGATCCGGAGAATCTAAATCCAATTCGCCAAAAGAAGTTTCATCATCTACGATGCCATCATCTTCATCTTCGTCATCATCTAAACTCAAGATATCCATATTTTTCTTTGGAGCTTTCAGTGGCATCGAACCGAATCTGTACACGGTCAATGGATAATTCAGAACCGCTTTCTTGTCATTAATTTCGATCACCTCAACATAGAAAGTCCACATATCCATATAATCGTAAACGAATATCATTCGTGCTCCAACTTTTGGAAAAGCTTCATGAATATGGAAGTCTGCCATGGTTTCATCTTCGCTTTCTTCATCCATACTTTCCAATGGAATCTCTTTGCCCTGATTCCAATCGGCATCAGACTCATAAAACGAAGCTAATTCTTCTCCTTTTAAACTAAAAGCACTCATAATCCCTTTGTACAATGTGTACAAAGTTTGCTTATCTCGAACTTCAATGTCTCTAAAAACATCCTCCTTAGTGTCGAGGATCACACGAATTTTATATATCACTTTTCCTTGATTTTGTTTTCAAATATAATTTATTTCCCAATTCTAACATATATTTAAATGCAGATTCATAATTATTCTCAATTTCACCATCGAGAATCGCTTCTTTAATTGCATTTTTTATCAT
>DEQC01000044.1:2581-14169 GCA_002359055.1 Flavobacteriales bacterium UBA3376
GGCGGTTGAAAGTTTCTAACTTTATCTCTTTCTTCTACTTCTTTTATTTTGGCTTCAACTAAAACAAAATTCTCCTTGAATCTCTTCTGTTTTTTTAGGTTTTTTGTCGTTATATCAGCCTTACACAATTTGATCAAATCATCTAAATCATCGCCTGCATCAAACAACAAACGCCTCAAAGCAGAATCGGTAACATTTTCATCGATCAAAGATATGGGTCTTGAACTCAACTTTACAATCTTTTGAACATATTTCAAGGGAGCACCTAATGGCAATTTCAACCTTTTGAAAATTCTATAAATCATTTTTGAGCCAACATATTCATGCCCATGAAATGTCCATCCAACTTTTTTATCGTAACGCTTGGTGGGAGCTTTTCCGATATCGTGCAAGAGTGCTGCCCATCGCAACCAAACATTATCAGTGTGTGGCGATACATTGTCCACCACTTCTAAAGTATGGTAAAAATTGTCCTTATGCTTTTGACCTTCTACTTCTTCGATTCCTTTGAGCGCAACAAGTTCCGGCAAAATATATTGCATCAAATTAGCTTCATCCAACAACTTCAAACCAATCGAAGGTCGATCTGTCATCATGATTTTTTGGAATTCATCCATCACTCTTTCATTGGAAACAATTTTGATACGCTTTGCATTATCTTTGATGGATTGGAAGGATTTTTCTTCAATTTCAAAATCCAATTGAGCTGCAAATCGAATCGCTCGCATCATTCGCAATGGGTCATCCGAATAAGTCACATCGGGTGCTAAAGGTGTACGAATGATTTTCGCTTCTAAATCTTCAACCCCATTGAACGGATCAATCAATTCGCCAAAAGTTTCAGAATTCAATGAAATCGCCAATGCATTGATAGTAAAATCACGACGTTTTTGATCGTCTTCTAAACTACCATCTTCGACAAAAGGTTTTCTACTATCTTCTGAATAACTTTCTCTTCTTGCTCCGACAAATTCCAATTCTGTATCCTCCCATTTAAACATGGCAGTTCCAAATCTTTTGAATACAGACAATTTCGAAGCACCTTTTGCTTTTGAATGAACTTTATTGGCCAAATCAATTCCACTACCTACCACGACAAAATCAAAATCATTTTTTTGAGTTCTGCCCAATAGATAATCCCTGACAAATCCACCTACCACATAAACCTCCTGCCCCAATTCGTCTGCTGAGGTTCGGACAAGCTCAAATGCTTCGTGTGAAAGTGCCTTTTTTAAGTTCATTTTGCAAAGGTAAAATTTCAAAGATATTACAAAAGTTTATCTGATAAGAATTAGCTATTTTATAATTGCTTTAAATTACTCACGTATAACTTTTACTTGACCATCTTCTGACAATTTAATGATTGAAGATGCCTGATAAAGTGGTTTGAAATTCTCACATTCAGGAAATATATAATCGACTCCTTCTTTGATTTTAGTTGAAATCGATTCAAAATCAGTAGGAGAAGGTTCACCTGATAAATTTGCTGAAGTGGAAACTATGGGTGAATTTAATTTTGAAATCAGCTTTTTGCAGAACAAATCATTGGTCAGACGAATCGCAATCGTATTGTCTGCCGCCACTAACTCCTTTGGCATTCCTCTCGGATTATCATAAACTATGGTAATTGGCTTTTCTGACAAATCCATTAAATCCCATGCCAAAACCGGAACGTCGACTATGGATTGCAACATGCGTACACTATCGACCAATATCACAAAAGACTTAGCATCCGAACGATTTTTCAATTGTTGAATTCTTCGAATAGCATCTACATTTTTAACATCACAACCCAAACCAAAAGTCGTATCGGTTGGGTAGAGAAAAGTTTTATTTTCCAAATCTAGATCCATTGCTAATTACTTTACATTATTCATTTAACACTTTTTTAACCCAAGTCCTTAAAGAATACTTCTCATAAATTTCATCGGGTACTTGCTCATAATCAATTTCAAAAAACTCATCAGGTATTTCTATATTTTGTTCATTTATTATACAGATATTGATAGGATTATAAAAATCATAGTTTTTTATATCTGCATTAGTAGTAATTATTTTTTTTTCATTACCTAATGCCTCATAGGGTCTAAAACTAAGACCACTTTGATCATTTCGCTTAATATCCAAAATCACCTTAGCATCTTGAATTAATTTCATTGTTTCAGAGGTATCTATAGAATGTTTATTTATTTTAAAATTTTTTAAATTTTTAATCTTAGAAGTTCTTAATTGAAAATTATAGGAAATACCTTTTTTGTTAAAATATTCAGCTAACCTTTTTGTAACTTCCAATCGGTGATCTGATGAACTTATATTAAAAACCATATATTTATAATCACGGCTTCTATATTTTTCCGTGGGAATAAAATTATTTAAGAAAGTGAAATTTTCATTTTTACAATCTTCTGGGTCATATGAGTAAATTTTATCAAAATATTGAATAACATTTCTTTGACGAGGCATTTTACCCAATCCATCAAAAAAGAAAGCAATGTATTCTTTAGAAATAGATTTTAAAAATATGTGTGTTTTTCCAAGCATATATTGCCCATGTACAATTAAAATCTTATCAAACTTTTGATTTTTAAGATTTTCCACTAAAAATTTATGCCTATACTCCTTCTTTTCATTTATTCCGAAAATCTTCTTAATCCCCGATAACAAATGATAGAATTTATTTTTATATGAATACTTAAAAGGAGGTCTGTCATAATAGAAATAAACAACTTTATGACCTTGATTTTTCATTTCTTCAACAGCATAATCCAAGTAACCAAATGTGTAACTTGAAATTAATAAAACTTTCATTGACTGTTATTTTTAAATAAAACTAATTTCTTCTTAATTTTCAATTTAAACAATTTAAATCCTCATTTTTTACGATGATTTCCTAACCAATAAATATAACAATTCCTTCTACGTATATCACCTGGAATAAAAAAATATTGGAAATCATTTTTCCATGCAACATAATTGAAACTTAATTGATCTCTTTTACTGAAATTCAAAACCATATCCCATCAATCTTCCATAACTTTTATTATAGTAGTACAGTTATGTCTACGAACAAGACAACTTCCTTTTATTAATCCATTATTCGATGGATAGCCATTAGATTTTAAATGTTGAATACATCTCTTCATTACATCCTCATCGTCCTTGTAAACTCCAGTCTTACGGAGTTCTAAAATTGTTTCATATTCTTCATAAATGCATGTACGACTATCAGGACTAGTAAATTCATGAGAAAAAACGGCCATAAGATCTTTGCAAAGAAACGATCATCCAATTCATTCAAATTTCCAATAATTAGGTAATTAGCATCTAAATAAATACTTAAATCATAATTCCCTAAAGATTTATCAGGATAAATTTTATAGTAACGATTAGATCGTATAAAATCATCTTTTATTAGTGCCTCTACAATTATAGTTTTCCATGGCTTCACTTTTAAATGTGGTTTATCAGTAAAACAAATATAGTCGAATCCTTTTATTATTTTTTGAAGAATGAGGTTTGAATAATTTTTGGAAATTGCTGTATGAGTAACTTCTTTATTTCTCATATTAATTTACACTTCAACTTCTATAACATTCCAAATATGATTTAGCTGAACTTTCCCAATTAAAATAAGAAGCACGTTCTTTCAACTTATTTTTATAGAAGGATGGATTGTTCTGAAATTCATTCAATTTTTCAAAAAGAATCTCTTTCATATATTCAGGATCGAAATTTTCCCAATAAAATGCCACCTCTCCTCCTATCTCTGGTAGAGAACCTAATTTGGATAAAAATACTGGTTTACCGAATCGCATAGCTTCAATCGGCGGAAGTCCAAAACCTTCACCAATCGAGGGAAATAAAAAAGCTGTACAGTTTTTCATATAATATTGCTTCGCTAATTCACTGATTCTACCAATCATGAAAACACGATTCTCTAAATTTAACTCCTTTATCAACATTCGAACTTCGTTACCATTTAATGTATTTTCATTTCCTGATAATATTAAATTGTAATCTTTTATTAAACTCATCATCCTAACCAAGGACTTAAAGTTCTTTTTTTGTTGAAAAACTCCTATTGAATAAAAAAAAGGTTTATCAATAGAGACATGTGGAATAAATTCAGACGTATTGAGGGTTTCTGTTATAGGATTTCCATTATAAATTATCTTTTCATTAATTTTCGGTACATCAAAAAATTTATGTGTTTGTGTTCTCGCATATTCAGAAACATAAGTAATTTCATCAGTTCTATTCAATTTGTTCTCAAACTCTTTAACTCTTTTATTATTTGGAGGATCTTCTGCAAAATTCACATCATGAACAGTTAATATGTATTTATTTGGGCAGGTCAATGGCTCAACTTTTATGTTTTGATTCATACAATGCCAAACGTCGTACTTTCCTGACACTCCCCACCAACTATGTCTTTGGAGCGATAAATAACGATTATAACCAAATACTTCCCCAAATTCACTCTTGATAGAAGAAATGTTCTTTACGTTAAGTATTAATTTTAAATCTGTTGGATTAATATCTGCAAATGCTTTGATCAAAGAATAATTAAAAACACCAAATCCAGATGCTCGATTTTTTATATTATGTGACTCAAGAAAGACTTTTTTCATTAGCTATTCTGTGTGTAAAAACAAATTTATTCAAATATATATTATTCCGACTAAAATACTATCCTTATTTTTGCCCAAATCATTTTCATGACTTTTATAGTTAATCCTAAGTTCGAAAGGTATAAATCTGAAATATTGACTGCTTTTGATCAATTCAATCAAACCGGAGAGAATTACATGATAGGCGAAAGAAACCGAATCAAACTCTTTCAAATCAATTCTTATACAGTCAATATTAAATCGTTCAAAATCCCAAACAAACTCAATCAACTGGTTTACAAATACTTCAGAAAATCCAAAGCCAAAAGATCCTATGAATTCGCATTGATTTTATTGGAAAAAGGAATCGGCACTCCTCAACCGATTGCTTATCAAGAAACTTTTGGTGGTTTGGGATTGCAAAAAAGCTTTTATGCAAGCGAACATCTAAATTACGATTTGACATATAGAGAATTGGTCGAAATTGAAAATTATCCTGATCACGAAAATATTTTGAGACAATTCACTCAATTTTGCTACAAACTGCATGAAGAAGGTGTGGAATTCAAAGATCACTCACCTGGAAACACACTCATTAAAAAAGTTTCCGATGATCGATATGAATTCTTTTTAGTAGATTTAAACCGAATGAAATTTCATAATTCTATGGATATTAAACTCAGAATGAAAAATTTATCAAGACTTACACCCAAAAAAGAAATGGTGAGAGTTATGGCCGATGAATATGCTAAAATTTCTAATCAAAATTCTGAAGATTTATTCAATCTGCTTTGGGGGTTCACATCGAAATTTCAATTTAAATTTCATAGAAAACAAAAATTCAAAAAAAAGTTAAAATCGCTTTTTTAGACAAAATTAACCATGAGAACTTTTACAACGCTTTTATTTTTTCTTATTACTGTTCAGTTAATGAGTCAAACCAGCTCTAATACAAGATGGGGAAGAGTTTCTGAACACGAAATCAATTACAATCAAGTACCATTCGAACCTGAAGCAGCTGCAGTAATCCTCTATGAAGAAGGTGAAACTGAATTGAAAAATAGTTTCGACACTAAAATTTATAAAAGAATTAAAATCCTGAACGAAAATGGAATCGAAGCTGCCAATCAAATCATACAGTATTATAGCTATAAAAACTTGGAGGAAATCAGAAATTTCAGGGCTCAAACCATCAATATAATCAATGGTGAAACTGTAATTTCAACAGTTGATAATCAATCCATTTTCGACCAACAAATGAATGATTATTGGTCCGTTAAAAAATTTACTTTCCCAAATGTTCAAGTCGGATCCATCATTGAATTTCGATATACACTTGTTAAAAAAAATTTTTTATACATAGATGCTTGGCGGTTTCAGCACGAATATCCGACCCTGTACAGTTCTTACAACATCAGCAACCAAAGTAGTTTCGATATGAACTTTTGGGCAATTGGTGAAAAACTGATTGAATATTCAAAAAACAATCGTCAACGAAATTCTAATCGATGGATTTTGACCAATGTTCCAAGTTATAATACCATCGATTTTGTTTACAATCGAGAAGATGTATCGGAAAGAATTGCACTTCAAATCAAAGAGTTAAACGTTGCCAATAAAACTTTCTTTGACGATCAAACCCGAAGACAATTCATCAATGATTGGAAATCGCTGAATGAAATGTTGGCCAAAACTTTGAATGGATATAGAAATAATTCTGCTGCGAGAAATGAAGCTTCCAAAATTTCTGATGGAAAAAATCAAAAGGAAACTTTATTAAATACTTACAATTATTTCAAAGACAACTTTCAATGGAACAACTACATTGGTGTAAGTCCAACAAAAAACAATAGACAAGTGATAGATGAAAAATCTGGCAGCAACGCAGATTTGAATTTATTGTTCAACAACATTTTAAAACAAAAAGATATAAAAGCTGATTTAGTTGCAATCAGCGGTAGAAACAAAGGAAAACCTATTCCTAATTTTGCTTATATCGGACAATTCGATCGTTTGATCAATTTAGTTCATCTAAATGATGGTGAAAAAGTTGTCATCGATGCATCAGATTTGAAATTCGATATGGGATATATGCCGTTGAACAATTTCAATTATTTTGGATTGATTGTAGAACAAGGAGGCGACAGTTTCGTCACTTTGCAAATGCCAATTTCTACTTATGAAAGCCAACAGATTTACAACATCAGAAACAATCAATTGAACCTTACAAAAACAGATAAAACCAATGGGTATTTCAAAGAAAATTCAAAAAATGATTTACCCAAAGGAACGAGAGAAGTTTCGAACATCAATAACTCAGTTAATATTTTGATGGATGAAATCAATCGTCAAAGTCGTTTATCTGATGATGGAACGCATGAATTGATCAGAACCTCTTATATCGCAAATTCAGAATTGAACCAAGCTTTTTTAAGCATAGAAAATCCATTGAAAAATATACTTTCAGATTATACTTTCAAGGAAACTGAAAGAAACAGAGCTTTGGAATTCAACTTCCCATATTTTTATAAAATCAATGTGGTTATTCCAAAAATCGATGGATATGAATTTGAAATTCCTCATCAATTCAATCAACATTTAGAAAGCGTTGAAGGCAAATTGGCGTATTATCAAAATGCAGAAAAACAAACGGATAAACTCATATTGAGTTTTGAATTATTGTTAAATGATTCGGTATTTGAAAGTAATTATGAAGCAATTAAAAACTTCTTCGAACAAGCAAATTCTCACGCTCAAAAAGCAATTGTATTGAAAAGAAATTAAATATCACTCACCATTAAATTACAACCACGAACATCCGTATTGTCAAATCTACCCATAATTTCAAAACTGCCATCGGGATAATTCCTACCTAAATCCTCAGTTGCTATAAAACTACAAGAATTCAGGTTGGCTAAATCGATGATATTCACACCTCCAGTTCGTCCAAATTCCAAATCACTCAAAGGATCTTCGGTATCTCTGATTTGAACTTTCATCCATTTTGGGCAATGAAATTTCGAATCTCCTTTTGAATAAGCTTGAGACAATAATTCTGTCATTCCATATTCAGAATGAATTTCATTTACTCCAAATCCATTTTTTAATAATTGATGCAATTCATCTCGAGTAATTTCTTTTTTACGTCCTTTCATCCCGCCAGTTTCCATAACGATAGTGTGCTGAAAATTCATCGAATATTTTTCGATAAAATCCAACAATGCGAATGACACTCCAATCAAAATATTCCGATTGCCTTGAGATTCACTTTCTTTCAAATCTTCATATAACTCTTCATGATTGTACAGATAAAATCCACCTTTACCAGAAGTTTCAATCCAAAATTCAACCATATCGATCAATGAAGAACCTTCTCTTTCCAAATAAGATGGCAACAAGGCGAAAATTGTATAATCTTTCAAATCCCCATAAAAATATTTAAAACTACGAATTAAGCTTTCAGTATAAAAACTCAAATCACTCACAAAATGTTTACTCGTCAAACTTCCAGTGGTTCCTGAACTCGTGAAAATCTTTTCAACTTCATGACCTACAGTAATTATTTTATGCGTTTTAAAAAATTGTATAGGTAAAAAAGGTATTTTTTCAATTGAATCTACATTTTCTGGATCTACATTCAAATGCTCGATGAATTTTTTATAGGTAAAATTATTCTTCGCTTGAAATCGAAAAACTTTCAAAGCAACATTTTCAAAATCTCCTGTATTATCAATGGAAAAAATCTCTTCTTTTGAAATCATCTATTCTTTTATTTAAATAATTCTTCTGCTTTTTCAATACTTTCTGGCCTTCCTACATCTACCCATTTCGATGAATGTTCAAAACCTAAAATCCTATCATTTCCCATCAATTCCAAATAAGTTTTCATGATAGAAAACTTTCCATTTTCAGGCATTTTATTAAAAATTCTTGGATTGATGATTTGAATACCACTGAAAGCCAATTCATTCAAATCTTCATTAGAAACTCTCACTTCCTCATTCGTTTTGAAATTCTTCCAAGCTTTTAATTCTTTATTTTTATCGAAAAATAATTTTCTCGAACTTGTTCTATCTGAAACTGCCAAAGTTGCCAATGGCTGATTTTGATAATGAAATTGAATCAAATCCTCCAAATCCAAATCTGTCAAAACATCGACATTCATCGCTAAAAATGATTCATCACCAATCAAATCTTTAGCTTTGACCAAAGCACCACCTGTTTCTAAAATCTCATCTGATTCGTCAGAAATTTGAATATTCACGTCGAATTTCTCATTTTCCACAAGAAAACTGATGATTTGATCTGCAAAATGATGAACATTTACAATAAACTCTGTAAAACCAAATGATTTTAAATATTCTATATTTCTTTCCAACAAAGTTTTTCCATTGACTACTGCCAAAGCTTTTGGATGATTTTCTGTAAAAGGTTTCAATCTGCTTCCAAATCCTGCAGCAAAAATCATAGCTTTTGGTAAAGGTGAATGTATAACCGGTCTTTCCATAAATTCGAATTTAATTGATCCAATTTTTTTCTTCTTGAATGACATGTTTTAATGTCACTTGAACCTCAGGAAATTTTTCTTGAATATGTTTCGCTAAGGCGTCGGCCGAATAAACCGAGCGATGTTGTCCGCCCGTACATCCGAAATTGACTTCTAAATTCGTGAAATCTCTTTGGATATAATCTTCAATTGTCAAATCAACAATCGCAAAAACACTCTTTAAATATTCTAAAATTTTGGTTTCTTTTTCTAAATAATCGATTACTTCTCGATCTCTACCTGTCAGTGATTTGTAATTTTTAATTCGACCAGGATTTAAAATTCCTCTACAATCAAAAACAAACCCACCTCCGTTGCCCGAAGGATCTGCAGGAATTTCTTTTTTATATGAAAAACTTCTAACGTTTATATTTAATTTATTTGTCATCAATTTTTTGTTTTAAAAATTCGAAAATTTGTGGATCAGCCAACTTAACGATTACTTTTTGCAATTCAGGATAATTTTTCAAAATCTCTAATCCCTGAATTTCTTCCAAATTCTTCAATGCAAATTCAATACTGCTTAAAAAATGAGATTTTCTCTCATAAATCCCTCTAAAACCATAAGTTCCTAAAACTTGCAACAATCGTTCAATCAAACACAAATCATAGGCTTTTTTAAAAGCTAAATAATCCAAATCTTTCTGTGTCCTATCAATGAATTCCTTCACATACAAATCATACAATTCATCCTTCCATGATTTGGGCAAATTGGCTTTTGCTTGCCAAATCAATGAGACCAAATCGTATTGTGCTGGACCTTTCATTCCACCTTGATAATCGATAAAATAAGGTTCATTTTCATAAACCATTATATTTCTCGATTGAAAATCTCTGAACACAAAATATTGAAAAGGAATTTTCTGAAAATCATCAGAAAATCTTTCGAAATCTTCTAACAATCTTCCATGATTGAATTCTAAATTGACCAAGTTCAAAAAGTAATTTTTAAATGAAAACAAATCCCTTAAGGTCAATAAATAGTTGAATTTAGAATAACTGAAACATTTTGAATAATCCAGATTTCTATCACCGAGAACTTGCATTTTCACCAATTGAATTACAGATTTTCTAAATAATTCTTTGGCCGATTCTCTATTTTCCATCAAACAACTCATCAGTGATTGATTGCCTAAATCGCTTTGTGTATAAATCATAAAATCATCTGAGATCTTTTTGACTTCAGGTAAATTATCGATGATTTTAGAAAAATGTTCAGTGAAATATAAAAATGTTTTATTCTCTTCTACATTGTCTCCAAAAGTTAAAATCAAAGGTTCGCCATCACTGACAAATCTATAATACTTTCTGGATGAACCACTTTCAGCCAACAATTCCAATGAATTTTTAGCAGCTGAACCATAATGTAAATCTAAAAAAGTTTCGACTTTCAATTCCATAGTAAACTTTGCTCAAATTTAAGAATTTTAAAGTTTATTAGTATTTGGAATTGTTTTTGATTTAATTGAGGTCGAGAATTATTTCTAACTAAAATCAATAATTATGAAATTTAAATCACTAATGACAATAGCACTTGCTGGATTTTTTGTTTTTTCTTGTAACAACAAAACCGAAGAATCGAATGTTGATATTGTAGAAGAAGAAACTTTGGACAATGAGATTGTCGATATGCACAATGCAGAAATTGCTTTGGATTGGAATGGAACTTACGAAGGAATTCTACCTTGTGCCGATTGCGAAGGAATACAAACTGTATTGATATTGAATCCCGATTTGACTTACTCATTAAACACTGAATATTTAGGAGTTGAAACTCCTACAACTGATAGTTTATCAGGTAATTTCAAATGGGACATCAGTGGAAACATTATCCATTTAGAAGGAATCGAAGAAGGAGAACGCTCTCCATTTTTTAAAGTTGAAGAAAATAGAGTTCGTCAATTGGATATGGAAGGTTTAGAAATCACTGGTGATATTGGAGAAAAATATATTTTAACCAAACAATAAAACAACAATTATTCATTTAAAGAAAAAGCCTGAATTTACTCGAATTCAGGCTTTATATTTTAATCAATCGCTAATTTCTCTTTTAAATTTTTCAGCATTTCTGATGTCATTTTTTCAATATCAAAAGCTGGTTTCCAATTCCAATCTTTTTGAGCCAACGTATCATCTATACTGGCTGGCCAAGAATCTGCTATGGCTTGTCTAAAATCGGGTTGATATGAAATTTCAAAACTTGGAATTTGCTTTTTAATTACTTCAGCCAATTCTTTAGGCGTAAAGCTTAGAGCATTGAGATTGTATGAAGTTCTGATAGAAATTTTCTCTTCATCGGCTTGCATCAATTCAATAGTTGCACGAATCGCATCATCCATATACATCATTGGCAAAGCTGTATCTTCGCTCAAGAAGCACTCGTATTTTCCAGTTTCTAAGGCTTGATAATAAATATCGACTGCATAATCAGT
>DEQC01000096.1:0-9388 GCA_002359055.1 Flavobacteriales bacterium UBA3376
ATGATTCCATCGAATATCTCAGGGATTTCTTGTTCAAATAATCTTTCCAAAAACTTATTAGATGTTCTCGACAAGATAATTTGAGGCTTAATTCCTTTCAATTTAACTTCATCCACTACTGCACGCACTGACTCACCTTTTCTAAAGAAATCTGAAGGAATTTGATTATCTCTTGGTAAAATCATTTCGTTTTGGTCATCATCCATTACGATTACATGACTTTTACGTATATGATGAACTTCACCTGTAACGATTTCACCTTCCATTTCTTTGAATCTTTGGTACAAGTTAGCATTGTCATGTTCCATAACTTTTGCTACCAAGTTTTGACGCAAAGCCAAAATAGCTCTTCTCCCCAAATCTTCAATTGCTACCGATTCTGAAACTTCCTCTCCCACTTCGAAATCTGGTTCAATCTTTCTTGCTTCAGACAAAGCGATTTCAGCACTATCGTCTTCAACCATCCCATCTTCAACAACAATTCTATTGTGCCATATTTCTAAATCACCTTTGTCGGGGTTTACTATGATGTCAAAGTTATCATCCGAGCCGTATTTCCTTCTCAATACCGCTTGAAGTGATTCTTCTAAAATCGCCATCAAAGTAATTCTATCTATATTTTTTTCGTCTTTAAAATCACCAAATGATTCTATCAGTGCTATATTATCCATTGCTATATGGTTTTATTAAAAAGTAATCTTTACTACTGCTTTTTTAATTTCATCGTACATTATCCTCTCTTCCTTTTCCACTGTATGCTTTCCTTTGCCTACAGGTTTTGGCTCTCTCGCTTTCCATCTCAACACTATTCCTTCTTCGTCTGCAATCGCTAAATCTCCCTCAATTTCCTTACCACCATCAACTTTAGAAACTTTCAATTTTCTACCAATATTCTTTTTGAATTGACGGGGCATCATCAAAGGTGTTCCAACTCCAGGCGAAGACACGCTCAGTGAAAAGTCATTTTCTTCTCTATCGAGATTATGCTCTATATGTCGACTGATGCGAACAATCTCATCTATCGATACTCCCTCATCTCCGTCAACCAAAACTTCGATGGAGTTGTCAGGCAAAATCTTCCAATCTATCAAAAATAGTGATGAATTCTCACCAATCGCTTCCTCAATTAAACTTTGTACTAAATTTTTATTCATTTTGAACAAAAAAGAGAGCTCCCGCTCTCTTTTAATGGTTTTTATTCCCTTAAATTCGTTGCAAATATATAACAATTATTTGAATTTATGAACTTTACATCAAAATTTCTGACAAATATCGGTTGGCTGAAAGTAGTTGGAAGCTACGACTTTATAGAGTCAACATGCTTTACCTCCAAAGAACCTAAGACTGAAAAAAGAGGTGCTTTGTGGGAAGAGGAACTATTTAAACAGTTAACATTATACTTTAATTATCAAAAAATTGAATTTGACCTACCGCTTAAACCTAAAGGAACAGACTTTCAACTTCAAGTTTGGAATGAAATAAAAACTGTACCTCATGGACATACCATCACTTATAAAGAATTGTCCGAACGAATGAAACACCCAAAAGCCATCAGAGCAATTGCTACAGCCAACGGCAAAAACCCTATTCTATTGTTTATTCCATGCCACAGAATCATCGGTCAAAATGGCAAACTCGTCGGTTATAGTGCAGGAATCGATAGAAAAGAATTTTTATTGAATTTGGAAAATGATATAGTACCCAATCAATTGTTCTAAAGCATCAAAAAATTATATCTTGGAAAATAAATACAAAAAACATCGTCAAAGTCAACAATAAACTAAATCCGCTCGTTATTATAAATCCTACCAAAGCTCCAAATGCTGACTTCAAAGCTCTTTGTCTATTCTTCACATCATGCATGAGTTCACCTATTAAAGCACCTAAAAAAGGACATAAAATCAAAGAAATAAATCCAAAGGGTGAAAAAATCAACCCAACTGCAAAACCGATCAACAAACCAATCATACCAAATCTACTTCCACCCATCCGCTTGGTAGTTACCACAGGAATTATATAATCTAAAACAGCGCTCAGTAAAGTGAAAAATCCAAACAAGCCAATCACCCAAAAACTCAATTCTGTGAAATTGAAAAACTTACTTATGAGTAGAGTTACAAATGACAAAGGAGCACCTGGAAGAACTGGCAAAATAGAACCAAACACGCCGACCAACAAAATCAGTGCTATCAATATTTTTATTATCAATACATATTCCATCTTGTAAAAGTAGTTTCTTTTTAAGGATTTTTTAAAAAAATAAGTAAATCGGATTGACTAACTTTGCATAAATTTTATTGAGTGCTAAAACTAATCAACAATCAAGAAGCTAACCAATTCATAGGAAAGTTCACAAATTCTATAAGAGAATTGTTCGATAACCTTTTGGGTGAATTTTTAGGAAAAGCTATCGTCCCAGTAGTGGAAGTGCTTTTTTGGGTAGCTGCTATTTTGTTAATTGATTTTCTCTTGCAAAAAATTTCGGGTAAAATTTTTGGATGGATTTTTAATCGTCCTCATTTTACTTGGAGTAGAGAATTTTATCAGCACAAAGTTTTTAGAACTCTTATTCATTTTTTGACCGTCTATATTTTGAATTTGGTCAATCCATTTGTTTTTCAAAAATATCCTGGAATCGACAAATTCATCGATAAATTCATTGGATTGATCATCATTATACTATTTGTTTTATTCATCTTTAGAATCATCGATGCTATAATTGATATCAATGAAAACAAGGACAGTCACACCAAAGTCGGTATTCGAACTTTTGGTCAATTAACAAAGATTTTTGTAGCCTTTTTTGGATTTCTAACCTTCATTGCTACATTAATAGACGTTGAACTATCGCAGATCTTCACTATACTGGGAGCATTGACAGCTGTTATACTGTTGATTTTCAGAGATTCTATTTTAGGATTTGTATCTGGTTTACAAATTTCAACCTCCAAAAGCATAAAAATCGGTGATTGGATTTCAGTTTCAAAATACAATGTCGAAGGAACTGTCATGGAAATAAACCTTGCTGTAACCAAAATAGAGAAATTTGACAAAAGCGTTTCGACTGTACCAACTTATGATTTGATTGCTTCAGAAGTAACCAACAATTCATGGATGACCGCTTCAAACACGAGAAGAATAAAAAGATCCATAGTATTCAATGTAAAATCTTTTCAGTTTTGCGATTCGGGATTTTTAGAAAAGATGAAGCAAATCGATTTACTCACAGAATACATAGAAGATAAAAACAAAGAAATCGAAGCATACAATCAAAAAAACAAAAAGAAAAACAATATCATCAATGGAAGACAGCTCACCAACATTGGATTGTTTAGAATTTATGCTTTAAATTATTTAAAAAGCAGAGAAGAAATCTCAAAAGAAGACACTTTGGTTGTTAGACAACTGCCTGTAGATTCATTTGGATTGCCACTTGAGATTTATTGTTTTGCCAATGAAACAGTTTTTGAAACTTTTGAACAAATCCAAGCCGATATTTTCGATCATTTAATCACAGCGAGCAAAGATTTCAATTTAGAAGTTTCACAACCATTTATAATATATAACAATGACTAGACTAAGTGTAAACATTAATAAAGTTGCAACTTTAAGAAATTCAAGAGGAGGCGACACTCCAAACGTCATAGAAGCTGCAATCAAAGCCCAAGAATTCGGTGCAGAAGGAATCACCATTCACCCACGACCTGACGAAAGACATATCAGATATCAAGACGCAAGGGATTTGAAAGACGTGGTTAAGACTGAATTCAACATTGAAGGAAATCCAATCAAAAAGTTTATGGATTTAGTTTTGGAAATCAAACCCGACCAAGTAACTTTAGTTCCTGATAGCGATGATGTATTGACTTCAAATGCTGGTTGGGATACAATTACTCATAAAGATTTTCTTACGGAGGTAATCTGTGAATTTAAAAAGAACAACATTAGAACTTCAATTTTCTTAGATCCAAATCCTTCTTTGGTTGAAGCAGCTGCACAAACTGGAGCTGATAGAATTGAATTGTACACTGAGCATTTTGCAGTTGAATATGCCAAAGGAAATAAAGAAGCAATCAATATTTATAAAGAAACTGCTGATTTAGCACTGAAAAACGGATTGGTTTTAAATGCTGGACATGATTTGAGTTTAGATAACTTACAGTTTTTCATTGAACAAATTCCTGAAATTGCAGAAGTATCCATTGGACACGCTCTGATTTCAGAATCGATTTATATGGGACTTGAAAACACCATTCAAGCGTATTTGAAAAGAATTGAATTGGCTCACAAAAAAGAATTTTAATATGTCTAAAAAAATATTACACAGCAAAATTTACGGAGAAAACCCAAAACATTTATTGATTTTCCACGGATTATTTGGTCAATCCGATAATTTTGGGACGCTTGCCAAACAGTTTTCTGAATTGTATACCGTTCATACCATTGATTTAAGAAATCACGGACGCAGTTTTCATTCTGATGAAGTGAGTTTTGATGCTATGTCTGATGATATCTTGAATTATTTAGAGACACATCAAATCAATACTTGTTATTTATTAGGCCATTCATTGGGAGGAAAAGTAGTGATGGAATTCGCTTACAAATACCCTGAACGATTGGAAAAATTAATAGTTGCTGACATCGCTCCAAAGTCTTATCCACCACATCACCAAAGCATCATCAAAGGCTTGAATTCAGTAGATTTCTCTCAAGTGGAAAAACGTTCTGATGTTGAAGAGTTCTTGAAAACTTATATTCCTGAATTGGGAGTTCGTCAGTTTTTATTGAAAAATGTATATATGATCGAAAAAGGTCAATATGCTTTTAGGTTTAATTTGAAAGTTTTGACAGAAAAGTATTCAGATTTGATCGAAAAAGGTTTAGACAACGGAAAGTTTGATAAACCCACTTTATTTATAAGAGGTGGTAATTCTCATTACATTATGGATGAAGATTTCGCTTTGATTGAAAATCACTTCCCGAATTATACCGTCAAAACCATTCCCAATGCAGGTCATTGGGTACATGCAGAAAACCCGAAAATGTTTTATGATTTTGTAATTGAGTTTTTAGAGAAATAAAAAATTCAGCTTTTCCAAATCTAATTTTGGAAAAGCTAAATTTTATAATTGAGCATCTGAATTTCCGTTAAAAAATCCTTTCACATCATAGACGATTGATTTTTCTTTTTGTAGAGCATTCAAATCCAACTCATTGAATTCTTTGTGTGCAACTGCCAAAACTATTGCATCATATTTTAAATCAGTATTCAATTGATCACAACTTTCAATTCCGTGTTCTTCCTTAACTTCTTCTGGATTTGCCCAAGGATCATAAGTGTGTACATCTATGCTATAATCTTCTAAAGCCTTGATAACATCAACAACTCTTGTATTTCTAACATCAGGACAATTTTCTTTGAAAGTAACACCTAACATTAAAACTTTTGCACCATTTATATGTATGTCTTTTTCGATCATAGTTTTCACGACTTGCGAAGCCACATATTCACCCATTGAATCATTTAACCTTCTACCGGCTAAAATAATTTCTGGATGATAACCATGACGTTGAGCTTTTTGAGCCAAATAATATGGATCTACACCTATACAATGTCCGCCGACAAGACCAGGTTTGAAAGGCAAGAAATTCCATTTAGTTGCTGCAGCTTCCAAAACTGCATGTGTATCGATTTCGAGTATATTAAAAATTTTCGCCAATTCATTAACAAAAGCAATGTTGATGTCGCGTTGTGCATTTTCGATCACTTTTGCGGCTTCAGCTACTTTAATCGAAGGTGCTAAATGCGTTCCTGCTGTGATTACAGAAGCATAGAGTTCATCGACTTTTTTTCCAACTTCTTCAGTTGAACCCGAAGTAACTTTCAAGATTTTATCGACTGTATGTTCTTTATCTCCAGGATTTATACGCTCGGGCGAATATCCAGCAAAGAAATCTTCATTGAATTTTAAACCTGAAACTTCTTCGATAATTGGCACGCACTCTTCTTCAGTTGCTCCTGGATAAACAGTGGATTCATAAATCACTATATCACCTTTTTTGATGATGCTACCCACAGTTTCACTCGCTTTTTTCAAAGGAGTTAAATCTGGATTTTTATTTTGATCTATAGGCGTTGGAACTGTAACTATGAAATAATTACAATCCTTTATATCTTCGACTGAAGTAGTCACAAACAAACCGAATTCATCGTTTAACTCAGATTTCAATACTTGTTGTAAATCTTTATCATCAACTTCAAGTGTACTATCAATACCATTTTTCAACTCATTAACTCTTCCTTCATTGATATCAAATCCTACGGTATAGTATTTTGTTGCGAATAATCTTGCCAAGGGTAAGCCAACATAGCCTAAACCAATTACTGCTATTTTTGCATTCATTCTTACGACTTTAACTCACAAAATTAAATTAATTTTCCTATTTACTGTAGTTAATAAATTATTTAAATTATTAAGACTTATTAACTTTCAATGAAATTATAAAACGAGCAATTAATTTAAATCAAAGCTATAACTTTGCAACATGCAGAAATATTTGATAGTTGGTTTAGGAAATATCGGTGAAAAATATCGATACACAAGACATAACATTGGTTTTTTGGCAGTAGATGAATTGGCAAAACAATTGGATCAGAGTTTCACCTCATCCAATTTTGGGGAAGTCGCTCAATTCAAATACAAGGCTCGACCAGTAACTGTATTGAAACCCAATACTTATATGAATTTAAGTGGTGATGCTGTTCGATTTTGGATGCAGAAAGAAAATATTTCCATCGAAAATATTCTTATCATCACTGACGACATCAATTTACCTTTCGGAACAATTAGGATAAGAGGCAAAGGCAGCGATGGCGGGCACAACGGACTCAAAGACATTCAAAATAAATTGCAAAATCAAAAATACCCAAGACTGAGATTTGGTGTAGGCAATGGTTTTCAGAGTGGATCTCAAATAGATTATGTTTTAGGAATGTGGAGTGAAGAGGAGGTTGAAAAATTGCCAGAAAGATTAAAAATAGTTTCCGATGCTATTTTATCTTTTATCTTTAGAGGAATTAACAACGCTATGAATGATTTTAACGGTAAATAAATGAAAAAACATCTTTTAATTTTCGGTTTAATTCTATTCGGTTTTATCAGCTGCACAATTGGTGAAACCGATTCGGTCAACAATGTATCTCACATCGATTTCACAGAAAGTAATCAAGTTCTTTTAGACGTTAGAACACCTGAAGAATTTGCGGAAGGGCATTTACCCGATGCCATCAACATCAATTTAAAATCAGATAAGTTCGAAGAAATCATCGATACGCTCGACAAAAGCAAAACCTATTATGTGTATTGCAGAACTGGAAAAAGAAGTACGGAAGCTGTCAAAAAATTAAACAAAGTGGGAATTGAAAATTTAGTCAATCTAAAAGATGGTTATTCCGCTTACAAAAAATAATTGATGCAATCAGCAAATCCAGAGATTTTAAAAGAATTGGTTCGAAATGAGATGCCGTTTGGAAAATACAAAGGCAGGAAGTTGTGTGATTTACCGACGTATTATTTGGAATGGTTTGCTTCCAAAGGTTTTCCCGAAGGAAAATTAGGAATGCAATTGGCAACTGTATATGAAATCAAAACCAATGGTTTGGATGAAATACTTTATCAATTAAAGAGAATGCAATAATTACTTGAATCAATAGAGCGAACTACCTTCGAGATATTCCCAAACTTTTTCTGGCAACATCGGTCGTATATATTTTCCTTCTTTCAATGCATTTCGAATAAAAGTTGCTGAAATTTCCATCAAAGGCGCATCGATAAAGCTAAATTTCTCATGATTTTCCCATCGACCTGCATCAAAACCTGGTCTTGGATAAACAAGGACTGAACATTGTTTTAAAATTTGTTCATGATTTTTCCATTTATGGAAATTCTTTAGATTATCCATTCCCATGATCAATGAAAAATCATAATTCGGAAATTTCTCTTTCAAAACCATCAAAGTATCTATGGTGTAAGAGGGTTTTGGCAATGAAAACTCTACATTTGAAGCTCTAAGGTTTGGATAATCTTCTATGGCTAAATTGATCATATGCAAACGCTCATGATCGTTGGCCAAAGTCGATTTTTCTTTGAATGGATTTTGGGGTGAAACTACAAACCACACTTGATCTAAATCTGAATATTGTTGAATATGGTTAGCGATTATCAAATGTCCGATATGAACAGGATTAAATGAACCAAAATACAAACCTACTTTCATATAATTTAGTTTAAGCCGCTTTTTTATGAATCAAACGAGTTAATTTAATCGATAAATCCAAAAAAACAATTTTAGCGTTTGCGTTTCTTTCGATATGAAAAATGGCTTGATTGATTTCATCCAAAATTTCCTCAATATTGGCACCATGAATATAAGGTGAAAAGCCTTCCCATTTAAATCCATCGACCTTGATTTCTAAATAATTCAAAGATTTGGCTTGATAATTATCCATCAACGCTTGCCTGAAAATCTCTGAGCAAAAAATCAGAAAAAATCTCTGTTTCTCTCTTGACCAACCACTTAAAACATCAGACCAACGGATCAAATCTCTCAACACTGCCGGAGATTTCCTTGCTCTGAAAGCATTTCTTACCCATTCAACAAAATAACTATCGAAAGAATCATCGTCGGCTTCCAGATTTTTAATCGCTAAACTCAAATCGCCATTTGAACTTTTAGCTATTTTATCAGCCTCGATTTGATTAACACCTTTCTCATTGACCAAAAAATCTTTAATTTCTTGATTGCTCAATCGATTCAATTTCACCAATTGACAACGAGAAATAATCGTTGGCAATAAAACATTTTCATTTTCTGTCACCAACAAAAACACTGTTTTATCGCCCGGCTCTTCAAGTGATTTTAAAATTTTGTTAGAAGCTTCGATTCCCATATTTTCTGGCAACCAAATGATGATAATTTTATAAGAACCTTCATAACTTCTCATGGAAGAGAACTTTATAATTTCAGTTGCTTCATAAACATTGATGGTTCCACGTTTTTTTTCAGCTTTCAGATGCACCAACCAATCGTTCAAACTCGCATATGGATTTTCCGTAATGAAAATTCTCCATTCTTTGAAATAATCAGCACTTACTGGTTTCGAGTTATCAGAAGTTGAAATCACAGGAAAACTAAAATGCACATCGGGATGTTGAAGTTCTAAAACTTTTTTTTTAGCAATTTCACCTTTCTCAGAAGCCATAATTTCAGCTGCATATTCGATGGCTAACTCGAGTGTCCCCCAACCATTTTTCCCAGCAAATAATTGTGCGTGGCTGATTCGATTATTGTCAATTGACTCTTTGAGTTTTTGTTTAATTTTCTGATG
>DEQC01000096.1:9457-20947 GCA_002359055.1 Flavobacteriales bacterium UBA3376
AAACAAACATGCAATGAAAAAAAAGTTTCTGGTTTTATTAAACATTGGAATAGCTATGAACTTAATGGCTCAGGATTTTAAGGGGAAGTACCCTACAACTAAAAAAGTCAATCAAGTAGATAACTTTTTTGGAGTAAATGTAAACGACCCTTATCGTTGGTTAGAAGATGATTTATCAACGGATACTAAAAACTGGGTTGAAACTCAAAATAAAGTAACTTTCGAATATTTGGATCAAATCAAATTTAGAGAAAAACTAAAAAATCAATTGACTGATCTTTGGAATTATGAAAAAATATCTGCCCCTTTCAAAAGAGGTGATTACACTTATTTCTATAAAAATGACGGATTGCAACAGCATTCTGTTCTTTACAGGATAACAAAAGATGGAAAAGAAGAAGTTTTTATTGATCCAAATAAATTCTCTGCAGATGGCACGACTTCATTGGCCGGAGTTAGTTTCTCAGAAGATGGGTCACTTTGTGCTTATCAAATTTCTGAAGGAGGTTCTGACTGGAGAAAAGTGATTGTTATTGATGTAAATACCAATAAACAAATCGGCGATACTCTAACCGATGTTAAATTCAGTGGAATTTCTTGGAAAGGAAATGAAGGCTTTTATTATTCTAGCTATGATAAACCTGAAGGAAGTGAATTGTCACAAATGACCGATAGACACAAATTGTATTTCCATAAATTAAATACACCACAAAAAGACGATGCTTTAATTTTTGGAGGTGATGTAACTCCAAGGAGATATATCAGCGGTTCTGTAACTGAAGATGGAAGATTTTTGGTAATTACAACCGCTGTTTCAACGACTGGAAATGAATTGTACATTCAAAATTTACAAGAAAAGAATGCACCTATCATTCCAATTTTAGACAACTTCGATTCAACGACTCATATCGTTGATAACAAGGGTGATGAATTATACTTATTGACGAACTTAAATGCAGCAAACAATCGTTTGGTAAAAACCAATGTCAAAAATCCAAAACCAAATACTTGGGTAGATGTAATTCCTGAAACTGAAAATGTTTTATCGATCTCTACTGCAGGTGGATATTTGTTTGCACACTATATGAAAGATGCATTAGATGTAGTACAGCAATTTAATCATTCAGGTAAAATGATTAGAGAAATCAAATTACCAGGTCAAGGTTCAGCGAGTGGTTTTTCGGGTAAAAAAGAAGAAAAGGAAATCTATTTTTCATTCAGTAATTATGTAACTCCAGGGACGATTTATAGCTATCAAGTAGATTCTGGTGAAACTAAATTATACATGCAACCCGATATTAAATTCGATCCAGAGCAATTTGAATCCAAACAAGTTTTCTACACATCTAAAGATGGAACCAAAGTTCCTATGATGATTTCTTATAAAAAAGGAATCAAATTGGACGGCAAAAACCCAACGATTTTATATGGATATGGTGGATTTAACATCAGTTTGACGCCTTCATTCAGTGTAGCCAACGCAGTTTGGATGGAAAATGGCGGCATCTACGCTGTACCTAACTTGAGAGGTGGTGGAGAATATGGAAAAAAATGGCATGATGGAGGAAGACAGATGAATAAATTAAATGTTTTCCACGATTTTATAGCTGCTGCTGAATATTTATTCGAAAACAATTACACTTCAAATGATTATTTGGCTTTATCTGGTGGATCAAACGGTGGATTGTTGGTAGGTGCAACTATGACATTGGAGCCAGGTTTAGCAAAAGTAGCTTTACCAGCTGTAGGAGTTTTAGATATGTTGCGTTACCACACTTTCACTGCAGGTGCAGGTTGGGCTTATGACTATGGAACTGCAAACGACAGCAAAGAGATGTTTGAATATTTAAAGGGATATTCTCCGGTTCACAATGTTAAAAAGGATGTTTGCTATCCAGCAACTATGGTGACTACAGGAGATCATGACGACAGAGTTGTTCCGGCACATAGCTATAAATTTGCAGCTGAATTACAAGCTAAACAAGGTTGTTCAAATCCAACTTTGATTCGTATCGATACAAAGGCAGGTCATGGTGCAGGAAAATCAACCGAAGCCATCATCAATGAAACTACTGATAAGTTTGCATTTACTTTGTACAATATGGGATTGGTTAAATAATCTCATTAGTTATAAAAAACGTAAAAGCCGCTTCGAACGAAGCGGCTTTTATTATTCAATCAATTTAAAACCTATGGAAAATTATTTAACGATTAACTTTTTAACTTCAAATGTATTGCCACTCAGAATTTTTACTAAGTAAATTCCTTTGTTCAAATCTTTAACACTGATTGCTCGATTAGATGATACATCTTTGAAAGATTTCAACATTCTTCCATTCAAATCATAAATTTCAACTTTAGAAAGAGCTGCTGCATCTATATAGAACACATCATTGCTTGGATTAGGATAAATGCTGATTTTTGAATTTAAAACTTCTTTTACATTCAATTGTTCCGATTGATCGGTTGGAGTAATTGGGCGTCTTTCGCCAAAACTTAAACCTAACCACTCGTTTGGATTCAATTCGATGCTCTGAAAATCTACTGCAGTTACCCAATTCGATAGGTCAGTACCTATATAAAATTTCCATGGATTAGTTTCGCTAACCGCTCCTTCAAAATCTCCCCAACTCAAATAAGTCAATTCGCCATCGGTGATTTCATAAGAAAAAGTTGACACTTGATTCATCAATATTTCCAAAGCATCTGCTGCTGAAATTGTTTCATCTTCGTATTTAATACCAAAAGCAAATGAATCATAACTCCCTTCGGTTTCCGTTCCAAAATCGACTACAATTATGCTTTGATGATCGCCTTGTCCAAACCAATTGATAATATCATCAGAAGAAAACCAAAGCGAATGATAAGCAGGTAAAGGCTGATGTGGATGTTCTGGTGATGGAGAAAATCCATAAGAAGTACCATACCAGCGACCATCGGTTAGACTTTCTGAAATTCCTCCAGACATAATCATATTATCACTACCCTCTCCAGACCAAGTGCTCCACCAATCGGGATCTCCTGCCAAACCGCTATGCGAATTGAATGCAATATCGCTCAGAAACGCGCCATTATAAGAAGTTTGAATATAAAAATTTGGTTCTGCTTGTTCGATGGCCATTAACATATCAGCCACTGTCAAATCATCTTCTTCATCGAATCTAAATCCCCATGCATACGAACGATCATCTGTTCCATCTCTGAAATCGACAATCATAAATGCTGTACTTTCTCCTTCTCCGACATAAAATTTCACATCTTCTTCAAAAAATTGAGCATACAACAATTGAGAAAATGCAATCAAACCTAAAAATAAAATTTTCTTCATTATTTATTAATTATTAATTATTAAAATACACTCCATTTGGCATTAAACCATTGATCGGATATTGACTGTCTAAATTTCCATTCAATGAAAACACAAAAAGTTTCCCATTGCTGACATAATCCACCGCATCACATACATATATCCAACCATTCAAAACATTGAATCCATAAATGAGCGAAACGCCTTCATCTGATGTGGAAATCAATGGTGAATCGTTGAATTGTAAATTCGCTGTAGATGTTCTATAAACACCACTTCCAATCACATAATATATATTACCATTTTCTATTTGTAAATGTATAGGATGTACGCCCGAAGGGAACTCAATTTGATCGACGATTTGATGAGTTTGCAAATCGATTTTTTGCAAAGCAGCCATGGTTTCAGCTCCTGTCCAAGCTTCTCTTCCTGAACTCATTACGAACAAATTACCGTTTTCTATTTGCATCCCATCAGGAACATCGTTGATTTCAATGCTTTCTACTATGGAATGAGCCTCCAAATCCATAACAGAAATGGTATTTCCAAAAGCATAATCTCCACGTTGAGCGATGTAGAGCTTGTTGTTATAAATTTCTAATCTTTCCGGACCTTGAGCCACAGGAATTGTAGAAGTAACTTCAAATGTATTTAAATCAACTACAGCTATAAAATCATCATTCGCATCATTTCCATCACCCCAATTCGAAATATACCCCATTCCATTATGAGCTTTAATATATCTGGGATTGTACAAATCTCCTGCAATGGTTGCTATGCTTTCAAAAGTAAAACGATTCACCACTTCAACTGTATTTGAATTATTTACAACTATAAAAGCTAAATCTTCATAAAAATCTATACTCATAGCAACGTCACCTAAAGCACGATTGTTCATGCTTGAAAAAATATTGTTTTGGATTTCTCCTGTATTTGAAATAAAACTGACAGAAGCATTGCCTGACATAAATGCTCCTTCATTTAATACCAAAACACCGTTGAAGAAATTATTAGATGGGGTTTCTTGAACTGATTGTACATCATCGTCACTATTACACGACATTGTTAGAGCTAAAATCAATAAGCTCCATAAAAATATTATCCTTTTCATGCTTTAAAATTTTATGTTAAAAAAAACATGGAAACTCCTACCTGCCATCGGTCGATTTTCCACTACTTCATATTCATAATCCATTAAATTCAATACTTCAAATCCAACGCTATAATTTCGTTTCTTTCCTAAACTATATTCCAAACCGAGATTATTGATAAAATATTCATCTTGTCGATTGGATTCATCGTTTTCTATAGTTGTATAAACTTTTCCGTTATATAAAAACTGAGAATAAATTGAAAAACCTTTCCAAGCATAAGCCATCGATGCTGTAGCTTTGTGATAGGGTACGTAAATCAATTGTTTTTTATACCTCAGATCTTCTGAAACCGTATATGCGTAAGTTGATGATAATTTTAAGTGATGATTTCCGAATTTTTTGTTGGCGGACAAAATTGCTTCCAATCCATAAATTCTCACATCATCTACATTTTCTGGTTGCCAAATAATTCCTCCCAATGGATTTGAATTTGGTATCCATCGAATCAAATCTTTGACAGAATTATAATACACACCAATGGTCAAATGAATGTTTTTATATGAAAATTCTTGATTGATTTCTGCTTGATAAGATTTTTCTGGTTTCAAATCGGTATTTCCTACACCTGGCCAATAAAGGTCATTATAAGTTGGAATTCTAAAATTCTTTGAAGCATTGAATTTTAAACGATAAAAATCACTGACTTCCCAAACTCCTCCCAACGAAGATAGAATTGGATTTCCATATTGATCGCTAAATTCTTGTCTTAAACTTAATTCATAATAAAATTTCGATAGGATTTTATGATGGAGCGACAAACTAATTGCGCTTAAATTTCTTGTTTTCTCCGACATTTCAGCTCCACTGAAACCCTGATTATAAGTATTTTCAAAAATGGTTCTGAAATTCACTTTTGAGTTGAGTCGATAAATTAAATCATATTTAGCAATCAATGAATTCACCTTTCCATTGTCATGTTTGTCTCTATCTTTGTTCGGATAAAATCTATAGTTTTCAGATAGGTAAGCAATTTTGAAATTCGACCCAAAGCGTCTGAATCTACTGTCCCATTCGATTAAACTTCGGGTATTATAATCTTCATATTTTTGACGAGTTGCATATGGAGAAATCACTGATAAGTTGCGTTTGGCTTGAAAGAGATTTCCATAAAACTTCAAGGTATTTCTGTGGTTGATTTTATAAGCTGCCGATACACTAAAGTTGTTGTTATAGAATTCTCCATTGATGTTTTTATCGCTCAAATATGAGTTCGGATATTCATAATCATTGTCGGAAGAATGTCGGGTATAACCCAAATTTAGACTCAATTTCTCATTCGAATAAGCACTTCTAAAATCGGCATTAAATGTATTGAAACTTCCATATTTCAGAAACAATTGATGATTTAAACCTTGATTAAATTTAAATTGATTTACCAGATGTACACTTCCCCCCACTGAACTATTGATATCTGCTACGTTTCCACCACCGGCTTTGACTTCGATTTGGTCGAATCCTCGAACATTGATGGTATTGAAATCCGTTTGCCCAGTCGTTTGGGAATTAATATTGATTCCATTCCACAATACTACAGTTTGAGAAGCTGTCGTCCCTCTAAAAGATGGAGAAGACACCATTCCTGCACCGCTTTCTTTGAAATATATATTTGAATTAAAATTGAGTAATTGTGTCAAAGAAGGTTGACTTCTTTCGATGATAGAATCAGATATAGAGATTAGGGACTGCGTTTGTATTTCTGTCAAATTTTGATTGGCAGTAATAATTGCTTCCTCCAGTTTTACAGTATCCTGCTGAGCAATTAACCCTTGAACACCAAAAAGGCTAAATAATAAAATAGATATTTTTTTCATAGCAATCGATTGCTTTTCCTCCGAAAGCAAAAAAATTATTGTTAATTATTTGGCAGGTCTCCTGGCTTGTTCTGTTACCTTCCCATACATAAAGTACAGTGGTTTGAAGTAAGGTTTAATTTGAACTTACAGTTGCGGGGACAGCTTCGGACTTGAACCGAATTCCCTTTTCATTCCGATGTTTAAAACGGAACACCAAATAAGTTGCAAATATAAATAAAAGCCGTGTATAGTTCAATAAGTTTTAAAGAATATATCGATTCAAGTATCATTTACTCTATAGATTTAAACAAAAAAACCACCAACTTTCGCTGGTGGTTAAAAGCTATTATTTGTACAAATTTTATTTAATCATTAAAATCAACATCAGTATCATCATCTGTCAATGTTTGATTGACGGTCTGCATAGGATCCACATAATCTGAGCCACCATCTTCATAATCAAAAGTTCCTCCCATACTTCCATAAGTGTGGAAACCTGTCAAGGAAGAACAATCCCATTTAGAATCTATGTCTTCAGGTTTCTCAAATTTATCATTGGGTGTAACTCCAAAAGTACTTCCGTTTTTGTAAACACTTTCCATAAAATATCCCCAAATCGGCAATGCAGTTGAAGCACCTTGCCCCAAAGCTGTACTTCTAAAATGAGCAAATCTATCCTCTGCTCCCACCCAAACTCCTGTGACTAAATTTGGAGTTATCCCAACAAACCATCCATCAGAATTATCGTTGGTCGTTCCCGTTTTTGAAGCAACTTCTGCAGTTATTCCATGTCTTGTTCTCACTCTATTACCCGTTCCTCTATCCGTAACTCCTTTCATCAAATCTATCATCGTATAAGCAACATATTCGTTGACTACTTCTCTGGTTTCAGGTTGATAGTCTTTAATAATTCTACCTGTTTTATCTTCAATTCTAACGATAAGCTCAGGTTTGATGTAAATTCCACCATTGGCAAACGTACTCATAGCTCCTACAACTTCATAAACTGTCAAATCTGCAGAGCCCAAAGCAATAGTGTAATCGTGTGGGATTTCACTTTCAACACCCAATTCTCTTGCGGTTTGAATCACTGGTTCAATTCCGGTTTGTGCTATTAATCTCGCAGTTACCACGTTGGTCGAAAACGCCAAAGCTGTTCTCAAATCTTGACTTCCACCATATTTTCTATTGGCATTTCTTGGACTCCATTTGCCTATACTGAACCTTTCGTTTGAAATGGTGTTACAAGGCGTATAGTTCATTTGGTTTATTGCAGTGACATAGACAAATGGTTTGAAAATAGATCCGACTTGTCTTCTTGCTTGTTTGACGTGATCATATTTGAAATAATCCCAATTGATTCCACCAACCCAAGCTTTTATCGTACCATCTTTTGGATCCATAGACATCATTCCGGCTTGTAGGATGTGTTTGTGATATTTGATAGAATCCATCAGGGACATATCTTTTCTGTATTCAATTCCATCCCAAGTGAAAACTCTTACAGAATCTCTTTTTCTTTCAAATTCCTCTAAAATTTCCTCTTCAGATTTTCCTAAACTTTTCCAATGTCTATACATATCTGTATTTCTCATAGCTCTTTGGAAAATTCTTTGTCTTCTCTCTTCAGATATTCCATAAAAAGGAGCTCTTGGATTGTTTTTATGTTCTGCAAAAAAGGTTTTTTGCATATTTTTTAGATGTTTAGCTACGGCCTCTTCAGCCATTTTCTGCAATCTTGAGTCCAAGGTTACATAGATTTTAAGCCCATCTTTATAAAGATTATATTTTCTACCAGTTTCTTCTTCTAATTCAGCAAAGTAAGCTTGAATTTCTCTTCTCAATTCATTTTTATAATAAGCAGAGTAAGATTCGCTTATGGTATTGATTTCTTGATGTTCAATTTTGATTGGAAGAGCTTTGGTCTCAGTGGCTAATTCAGGAGTGATAAATCCATATTTTGCCATTTGATCCAACACTATATCTCTTTCAACTTTTGCAGCTTCTGGTGCTCGAATAGGGTTGTAAATCACTGGATTTTTTAACATTGCAATCAGCATGGCCGATTGTTCCAAATTCAAATCTTTTGCCGAAACGTTGAAATAAACCCTCGAAGCCAATTCGATACCATTGGCATTGTATATAAAATCGAATTTGTTGAGATACATTGAAATGATTTCTTCTTTCGTGTATCTTTTTTCCAATTCAACGGCTACTATCCATTCTTTTACTTTCTGGAAAGCCCTTTGGAATTTATTGCTCGACCTTTGTTTAGTAAACAATTGTTTGGCCAATTGCTGAGTGATTGTACTTCCTCCACCGGATCCACCACCTGAAGCAAGTGCTCTCAGCGTTCCTCTACCATCGATACCCGCGTGATCATTGTATCGGATATCTTCTCTTGCCAACAATGCTTCGATCAGATGTTGAGGTAAATCGTCATAATCTACAGGAATTCTTTTTTCAGTTTCAAAACGATCGATCAAAACTCCGTCGGCTGAATAAATTTCTGATGAAACGTAAATGTCAGGATTTTCCAATTCTTGCACATCGGGCATCTCTCCGAAATAGCCTTTGGCCGTTGCCCAGAACAGAGCTACAACCGTAAGTAGTCCTAATAAAAAACCACCCCATATAAAAATCAATACCCTTTTTAAAAGGTTCGATTTTTTGTTGGTTTTATTTTTTGATGTTGATTTATTTTGCTTCTTCATTGGATTTAACTTTATCAACAATTAAGCTTATGTCTTCAATTCCTATTAAATTTTCATCTCTCATACCATGTCTTACTTTCAATTCGTATTTACCGGTATCTTTCAATGAAATATTCTCTCTGTACAATAAAAACAATTCTTTCAATTTACCTCCATCGCCTATCCATTCTCCATCCTGATAGGCCAAAAAATATTGTAAAGTATCCGTAAAAACTTCTCCAGTGGGAAATTTCATCTCTGTAAACAAATATAAGTTACTGTATTCATATTCGTTATTGTTTCTAGTCAATAGAAAGATGTCATAAACTCCCGTACTGTCTTTGACATCAAAATCAAAGTTCAAAGCATCGGATTTGTTCCAATTATTTTTCGTCGATTCTTGTTGCTGATAAAAATGAGGCGAATCACATTGTACAAAAAACATGAGTGAAGCCAAAAACAGCATTAATCTATTGATTTTCATCTTTCTTATTTGGAGAATTTGATTGATTCTTTTTTTTTGTTTTATTCGTTTTTCTCTGTCTAAATTCTTTTGATTTTCCTTCAGGTGTTTTGCCTGAATTATGTTTAGGTTTTTTTGGTCTTTTTACGCTTTCTGACTTTTGAGCGTTAGCATCTTGATTGGGCTGATTTTGCCTTTTTCTTCCACTTGTCGGTCTGCGTTTTTTCTGACGTGGAGATGGTTGTGCTGTTTCATCATTTGCTGTTCTATTGTCAGGACGAGTCGAACGACCTTCAGTTTTTTTAGATCTTGCTTCAGGTTTATTGGATCTACTCCCTTTATTAGAACGTTTTTTTCTTCTTTTATTTTTTCTTTCAAACCTTTCCAAAGAATTTTCTTGGATAACGTCTGTATATTCCTTTTTCTCTATCACCAAATCCTTTGCCAAATCTTCTAATGGCAAAGTTTTTTGATTTTTCTTATTGATTTGAAGAAATTCTTTGACTTGATCAACTGTAAATTTATGCCAAATCAAACCACCTTCAATATATGAAAACCACATTTCTTTTCTAAAAACATCGATTTTCATACAAGCTGCCTTTCCTTTTTCTGTTTCAATAACAGTTTCCATCGAAGGAAAGTCTTTCAAAGCATCTAAATAAGAATCCAATTCAAAGTTTAAACAACATTTCAACTTCCCACATTGTCCTGCCAATTTTTGTGGGTTGATGGACAATTGTTGATACCTCGCAGCAGCGGTGTTAACCGACCTAAAGTCAGTTAACCAAGTGGAACAACAAAGTTCACGTCCACACGAACCTATACCTCCTACTTTTGCGGCTTCTTGCCTATATCCGATTTGCTTCATTTCAACTCGAATACCGAAAGATGAAGCATATCTTTTGATCAATTCTCTAAAATCGACTCTTCCTTCAGCTGTATAATAAAATATGGCTTTGGTTCCATCACCTTGATATTCAACATCGGAAATTTTCATTTCCAACCCCAATTCACGTGCGATTTTTCTTGCACGGATTTTCACATCGTCTTCCTTTTTTCTGCAGTTTTGCCAAATATCTATATCTTTTTCGTTGGCTTTGCGATATATTTTCAAGACATCAACCGAATCTTCTTTCACTTTTTTATTCTTCATTTGAAGCCTTACCAATTCACCTGTCAAGGTGATCACTCCAACATCATGTCCACTCTGTGCTTCAACTGCTACTATATCGCCTACATATAAGGAAAGTTTATTCGTATTTCTAAAAAATAATTTTCTATCGTTTTTGAAACGTACTTCAACACAATCAAAAGGTTCTTGTCCATCCGGCAGCCTCATGTTTGAAAGCCAATCAAATACATCAAGTTTACCACTTGTGCACCCTCCTGAACCACATGATCCGCTACTACATCCTTTTGAAGTATCGCTTGAAGTTCCACATCCTTCACATCCCATAATTTATTTTATTTCCAACTTACAAAGATAGAAATTTTTAAACGATGATATTTTATTATTTTAATTACCAAAAACCTCTGTGAATGAATAAGTAGCACCCAGCCTAACACCCTTTTCCGTCTGTGTCAAAGTCGCTAATTCATGATAAGGGTCATGCTCGAAGAAGAGTAAAAATTCCTCTTCTACTGCAAGGTTTAAAAAGTTTTCTTTCTCATCCAAAGTCAACAATGGTCTCGTATCATATCCCATCACATAACGCAAAGGAATATGCCCAACCGTTGCTATTAAATCTGCAACAAAAACTATGGTTTTACCTTTGTACCTGATGACTGGCAACATTTGTTTATCGGTATGTCCATCAACAAAAATCACATCAAAACCTAAAGGGGATTGTTTCAAATAATTTCCATCTTGAGGTAAATTTATAAAATTTAAATGCCCAGATTCTTTGATTGACATAAAGTTTTCAGGTAAAAAAGAAGCTCTTTCTCTTGCATTGGGTTGAGTTGCCCAGAGCCAATGAGACTCATTGCTCCAATATTTTGCATTTTTAAACGCTAACTCATATCCACCATTGACAGTGTCCCATTCAACTGCACCTCCACAATGATCAAAGTGTAAATG
>DEQC01000021.1:0-14057 GCA_002359055.1 Flavobacteriales bacterium UBA3376
GTGGATTAAAGATAACTTAAAACCTGAATTTACCCTCCGTCCTTATCAGATAGAAGCCTTCAAAAGATATATTTTCTTAGATGAAGAAGATTTTGACGAGAAACCTGATAAACCGATGCACTTGCTTTATAATATGGCAACAGGAAGTGGGAAGACAATGATAATGGCTGGTTTGATTTTACATCTTTATCAAAAAGGCTATCGCAATTTTCTGTTTTTTGTTAACAGCAATAATATTATCCAGAAAACCAAAGAAAATTTTCTTAATGCACAGGCTTCAAAATACTTGTTCAACGACAGAATTGTCATTGATGGAAGAAATGTTTTAATCAAAGAAGTTGACAATTTTGACGAAGCAGATGATCAAAATATAAACATCAAGTTTACAACCATTCAGCAATTGCATATAGATTTAAATAATACTAAAGAAAACAGTGTCACTTACGAAGATTTTGAGAACAAAAAGTTGGTTTTAATTGCCGATGAAGCTCATCATTTAAACGCAGGAACAAAAAGAGGCGATTTGTTTGGTAGTTGGGAAGATACTGTTGAAAAAATTCATCAATCCAATTTTGATAATATATTGTTGGAATTTACCGCTACTTTAGATTATGGTAGTAAAGAAATCGTGGAGAAATATCAAAACAAGGTACTTTACAAATACGATTTGGCTCAATTCAGAATTGATAAATATTCCAAAGAAATCAATCTGATTCGTTCGCATTATGAGGAAGAAGAGCGTATTATTCAAGCTTTAATTCTAAACTTGTACCGGCAAGAGTTAGCTACTTCAAACAATATTAACTTAAAGCCTGTAATTTTATTCAAAGCCAAACGAACAATAAAAGAATCAGAGCAAAACAAAGAGAATTTTCATAAATTAATAGATGATTTCTCGGTAGCAATGGTAGAAAAAGTTAAAAACACCTCTACCGTACCTATCGTTCAAAAAGCATTTCGATTTTTTGAAGCTAAAAGTATTTCAGACCAAGAAATAGTAAAACGAATTCAAAGCAACTTCAGGTTTGAAAATTGTCTCAGTGCAAATAATGATAAGGAAGCAGAGCAAAATCAGATTTTACTTAATACTTTAGAAGACGAAAACAATCCAATCCGTGCGGTCTTTGCCGTTCAAAAACTCAACGAAGGTTGGGATGTGTTGAATTTGTTTGACATTGTTCGTTTGTATGAAGGACGAGATAGCAAAGGAAATAAACCAGGTAAAACCACTCTTTCTGAAGCACAGTTAATTGGTCGAGGTGCACGATACTTTCCTTTTGCTTTGGAAGTTGGACAAGACAAATATACCCGAAAATACGATGATGATATTTCCAACGATTTAAAAGTTTTAGAAGAATTGTATTATCATACCAAAGAAGATAGCCGCTACATTTCAGAGTTGAAAAAAGCCTTGATAGAATCTGGAATTTATGAAGATGAAGATAATTTAGTAACCAAGCAATTAAGCTTGAAGTTAGCGTATAAAAAATCCGAGCATTATCAAAAAGAGTATGTCTTCTTCAATAAAAAAGTACCTAAAAACTTTAATAACATTCAATCATTTACTGATTTAGGCGTTAAAAAAACAGATTATCGCCACACACTTTCTTCAGGAATAGGACGAGTATCAAGTGCTTTTTTTGAAATGGAAAATTCCCTTTCGAATGAAGAAGTCATCAAAGGGAAAGAAGTTTCAATTTTGGAAATTCCCACACATATTATTCGTTTTGCATTAAGTCAAAATCCGTTTTTTTACTATTCTAATTTAACCCATTATTTTCCGCATCTTAACTCTATAATGGATTTTATAGAAAGTAAAGACTATTTAGGTGAGTTAAAAATTACATTTAGAGGAACGCATGATAGGCTCAAAGAAATCACCCATTTTGATTATCTACAAGCATTAAATGGACTTTTACAAACCATTGAAGTTGAAATTAAAGGAAACTCAACAGATTATGAAGGCTCTGAATTTATCAAAAAGTATGTGCATCAAGTTTTTACCGATAAAGAAATCCGTGTGAGAAAGGGGGATGAAAGAGAAGATGGACAAGAATCTTTAATTGCCAATGAGCCATGGTATGCATACAATGCCAATTTTGGTACCATCGAGGAGAAAAGTTTTATCGAATTATTCGCCAGAAAATTTGAGAGTTTACAACAACGATTCGAAGATATTTACATTCTCCGAAACGAAAGAGAATTAGCTATATACGATAAACAAGGTCGCAGATTTGAGCCTGATTTTCTTTTATTCTGCAAACAAAAAGAAGAAAAGATTGCTTATCAAGTTTTTATCGAGCCTAAAGGAAAACACTTAATTGCACACGATAAATGGAAAGAAGAGTTTTTAAATGAAATCGCTGAAGATAAAAAGTTAATAGAAATTCACTCTGATAAATATTTATTGACCGCTGTACCGTTTTATAATTATAGTAATGAAAATGAATTTGCGCGAACGTTGCAAAGTGTATTAAATGAATAGAAAATAATAAATATGTGTCTAAATTGACTTTGTTATCTTAGTGATAGACTTCTAAGATAGAGAATAAAAAAGCGGGAATTAACAGCTTTGCACACGAATTCTTAAAATTCATTGATTCAATTGAATCGCTGTTTTCCCGCCTTTCGTTAGAAAAAGTTGGTTAGGGATAGTTCAGTTGTTATTTCATAAGATCACAATTAATCTGTCCGACTTTGCCGCTCTCGAGCATGTGCATCATGTATTCATCCACATCTACATCGCATTTTAAATAAGTAGTCGTGCCAAATCTTCCATCGGCAGAAACTAAGTTACACTTGTAGCAATCATCCTCCTCTGTACATGCTGCTATAGCCATGAGCATTGCCACGAATAAAATAAAAATTCTCATAAACTTTAATTTTTTGATTGATTTATTTGTTGGTTTTAAATGAGATAATTGTAATAGCTTTTTATCTCACTTTGTAAATATAATAGGAGATTAAGTCAGTTTGTGTCGTTTGAATTTTAGAAATTTATTGGTGTATTAAATTTCGATGGAGAACTTAGGTAAGTTGATGATTTAGAAAAATTGTTTACTAAGTTTTTGAGGAAATCAATAAGTAAAAACTTTAAATTTGGAATTTGCTATTTTTTTTTCTTCTGAAGTTAAATGTTCATTTAGATAATTCTTATGAAAAGAGTTACAGGAATAGGCGGTGTTTTCTTTAAATGCAAAGATCCTAATGCAATTAAAGATTGGTATAAAAAGCATTTGGGAATTGATACCGATCAATGGGGGACCAACTTCGAGTGGAGGCAAGGTGCTGATGCATCCAAAAAAGGTTTTACTCAATGGAGTCCAGTTTCGGAAAAATCAACGCATTTTGACGGAGCTCTGATGATCAACTATAGAGTCGAGAATTTAGAAGAATTAGTTGTTCAATTAAAAAAGGAAGGCGTTGAAATAGTCGATAAAATCGAAACTTTCGATTACGGAAAATTTGTACACATCTTGGACAATGAAGGCAATAAGATAGAACTTTGGGAGCCAAATGATGTAGCTTACGATAAAATAGTTGTGGGCCGAACGAAATAAATGACCTAAAAAGACACTTCATCTTGAAATGATTTTTCGTATCTTTAAGCATAAAAATTGAATTGATAGAGTGGATTCGATAGAGTTATTTATAATCATTATAAATTACGTCTATAGAGTGTTTATCTATGAAATATCATATGCTTGTCTCTTTACCTAACCTGAATTGTTTGTAAATTTACGGCCTTAATAAAAACATTATACATTATTAGGCATGGAAACATCGATTGATTATTTACCGATATTAATATTATTTATATTGGCTTTTGGTTTTGTGGGTGGTACGATTGTCATCACGCATTTTTTAGGGCCAAAACGACCTACGGATGAGAAGTTAGAAAACTTTGAGAGTGGAATTGAGCAGGTAGGTAATGCGAGAAGTCCTTTTTCGATTAAGTTTTACTTGGTAGCTATATTATTCGTATTGTTTGACGTTGAAGTGGTGTTCTTTTATCCATATGCTTTAAAATTTAAAGAACTTGGATGGGAAGGCTTTACAGCGATATGTGTTTTCATCAGCATGTTCTTGGTGATGTATATATATGTGAGGAAGAAGGGAGCTTTGAAGTGGGAGGAATAGGAGAGCTTCTTATACATTAACATTAAATATTGAAATCATGATTTACAATAAAAGACCGGTTACGCATAATACCAATATTAAATTAGTAGAATCTCCAGGAGGTTTTGAAGGAGAGGGTTTCATGGCCATGCAACTATCGAAAGTAGTTGGTTTGGCACGAAGCAACTCGATTTGGCCATTGCCATTTGCAACGAGTTGTTGTGGAATTGAGTTTATGGCTACCATGGCAGCGCATTATGACTTGGCAAGATTCGGAAGTGAGCGACATGCCTTTACACCGAGACAGTGTGATGTGTTGATGGTGATGGGAACTATTGCAAAGAAAATGGCGCCTGTTTTAAGACAAGTTTATATTCAAATGGCTGAACCAAGATGGGTTATAGCTGTTGGAGCTTGTGCATCGAGCGGAGGAATTTTCGATTCTTATTCAGTTCTACAAGGCATCGATCAAGTGATTCCGGTGGATGTATATGTTCCTGGATGTCCTCCAAGACCTGAAGCTATATTGGATGGGGTTTTGAGAGTGCAGGAATTGATTGAAACCGAAAGTATCAGAAGAAGAGATAGTGCTGAGTATCAAGAGTTGTTGGCGAGTTACGGAATTTCTTAATTAAAGGCTATGTTGGATAATAAGTTTGTTTTTGAAAGACTTCGTGAAAAGTTTGGTGAAGCTATCATAGGATTCGAGGAGAATTATGATATCATGTCCATTTATGCTGATAAGGAGTTCAATTTGAAGATTCTTCAATATTTGTATGATGAGGAGGATTTAGGTTTTCGATTTTTAACCGATTTGACAGCCATACATTATCCGCACAACGAAGGTGAGGAACTTGTGGTTACATATTTGGTTTATAATATGCCTAAAAACTTTCACGTTCGCATGAAATTCACTTTGGATATCAAAAAGCCAAATATATATACAGCGAGTAAATTATTCCTTGCTGCCAATTGGTTGGAAAGGGAATGTTATGACTTTTTCGGTGTGAACTTTATAGGTCATCCGAATTTGATACGTATCATGAATGTTGATGAGATGGATTACTTCCCATTGAGAAAAGAGTTTCCGGTTGAAGATCAAACCAGACAAGACAAAGATGATGATATGTTTGGTCGAGGCGATAGTAAGTTCAATTTAGGGAAACTCAACATTTAAATTGAGAGAAATGAAGCAAGAAAAACATAAAAAGAAGCATAAGGATTCTAAGCGTCAAAATATCAATTTGCCTAAGGAGTCGTTGGAAAAACAAACAACTACATTAAACTTAGGTCCTACTCACCCAGCAACCCACGGTGTTTTTCAGAACATTTTGGAAATGGATGGCGAGCGCATCATAAAAGCGACTCCAACTGTAGGATATATTCATCGCGCTTTTGAAAAGTTAGCCGAAAGAAAAGCCCTTTATCAAATCACTCCATTGACCGACCGTTTGAACTATTGTTCGGCGCCTATCAATAACTTTGGTTGGCATATGACGGTTGAGAAATTGGTTGGAATTGAGGTTCCTGCCAGAGTTTCGTATATGCGAATCATCATCATGGAGTTGGCGAGAATTTCTGACCATATTATTTGTAATTCAATTATGGGTGTAGATTCTGGAGCTTTCTCAGGATTCTTGTATGTGATGCAATACCGAGAGTTGATTTATGAAATTTATGAAGAAATCTGTGGTGCTCGTTTGACGACCAATATCGGTAGAATTGGTGGTTTTGAAAGAGATTTCAACGATATTGCTTGGAAGAAAATCGATAAATTCTTAGATGAATATCCAAGAGTTTTGAGTGAGTTTGAAGATTTGTTCAACAGAAATAGAATTTTCATGGATCGTACCCAAGGCGTAGGAGGAATCTCAGCAGAGAGAGCTTTGTCTTATGGGTTTACGGGTCCAAACTTGAGAGCTGCAGGTGTCGATTATGATGTCAGAGTTCAAAAGCCATATTCGCGTTATGAGGAATTTGATTTTGAAATTCCAATCGGAACAACAGGAGATGTTTACGATCGTTTCATGGTAAGAAATCAGGAAATGTGGCAATCGATAAGTCTAATCAAACAAGCAGTTGAGAAGATTAGAAACTTAAAAGGAGAGGAAGCTACAAAACATCATGCAGATGCGCCAGGATTTTATTTGCCATTGAAAGAGAAAGTTTATACGAGTATGGAAGAGATGATCTGGCACTTCAAGATTATTTATGGAGAAAATGACGCGCCTGTGGGAGAAGTTTATCATGCTGTAGAAGGAGCAAATGGTGAATTAGGTTTTTATTTAATTAGTGATGGAAACCGATCACCTTATCGACTTCATTTCAGAAGACCAAGCTTTATTTATTATCAAGCTTATCCTGAGTTAATTGAAGGAGGTATGATAGCTGACGCATTGATGGTAATGAGTAGTTTGAACTTAATTGCAGGTGAATTAGACGCCTGATTTTAGTTTTAGGTTAAGAATGAATTTTTTGGTCACAATTATTTAGACCTTTATATATAAAAATAAGAAAATGACGAAGGTTCAATTTTCAGAAGAAGCATATAAAAAAATAGACGAGTTGATGAAGCGTTTTCCAGAAGGGAAACACAAGAGTGCTTTGATTGAAACTCTATTTATCGCTCAAAAAGAATCGGGTGGATGGTTAAGTTCAGCTGTGATGGATCATGTTGCGGAAATTATGGGCTTACTTCCAGTCGAAGTATATGAAGTAGCAACTTTTTATACGATGTTTAACTTAGAGCCTGTAGGTAAACATGTTTTCCATGTTTGTCAAACAGGTCCTTGTATGGTAGTCGGTTCAGACAATATCATCGAATACATACAGAAAAAATTAAACATTAAAGATGGTGAAACCACAGAAGATGGTTTGTTTACTTTGAAGTTAGTAGAGTGTTTAGGGGCATGTGGATACGGTCCTGTAATGAAATTAGAAGACCATTATCAAGAGCATCTAACACCAGAAAGAATTGATGAAATCGTTGAAAAATTGAAAAATCAAGCCTAATGGGAGAGACGCTATTATTATTGAGACATAGAGATGTGCCAGGTATTCGTAACTATGATGTTTATCGAGCACACGATGGATATAAAGCAGTTGAGAAAGCGTTCAACATGACTCAAGAAGAAATCCTTGAAGAAGTTAAAACTTCAGGATTGAGAGGACGTGGAGGAGCCGGTTTCCCAACGGGATTAAAGTGGAGCTTTTTGGCTAAACCAGAAGGCGTACCTCGCCATTTGGTAGTCAATGCCGACGAATCAGAGCCAGGAACTTTCAAAGACCGTTATTTGATGGAGCATATTCCTCACTTATTGATCGAAGGGATTATCATTTCATCTTTTTGTTTAGGTAGCAATACATCATTTATATATATCCGTGGAGAATTTGCTTGGGTGGCCAATATATTGGAAGAAGCCATAGCAGAAGCAAAAGCCAATGGATGGTTGGGGAAAGATATTAAAGGAAGCGGATTCGATTTAGAAATTTATGTGCAAAGAGGTGCTGGTGCCTACATTTGTGGTGAAGAAACTGCTCTGCTAGAAAGTTTGGAAGGAAATCGAGGAAATCCAAGAATTAAACCTCCTTTCCCAGCGGTTAAAGGTCTATGGCAAAGACCAACAGTTGTAAATAACGTAGAATCTATTGCAAGTGTTACCAGAATTATAGAAATGGGCGGTGAGGCTTATTCCAAAATAGGTGTTGGACGTTCAACAGGAACAAAATTGATTTCAGCCTGTGGAAATATTAACAAACCAGGTGTTTATGAAATCGATATGACTCAAACTGTAGAAGAGTTTATATATTCCGATGAATTCTGTGGTGGAATTCCCAATGGCAAGCGTTTGAAAGCTTGTATTCCTGGGGGTAGTTCAGTACCTATGCTACCAGCTAATCTGTTGTTACAAACTGCCGATGGTAAACCTCGTTATATGAATTATGAGAGTTTGGCAGAAGGTGGATTTGAAACAGGAACCATGATGGGATCGGGTGGATTCATCGTATTGGACGAAGAGCAAGACATCGTTTACCATACTTATACTATTTCAAGGTTCTATCGACATGAAAGCTGTGGACAGTGTTCGCCTTGTCGTGAAGGAACTCATTGGTTAGAAAAAATTCTTAAAAGAATAGTAGATGGTCATGGACAAATGAAAGACATAGATTTATTGTGGAGTGTTCAAGGCAATATCGAAGGAAATACTATTTGTCCTTTGGGCGATGCAGCTGCATGGCCAGTCGCTTCTGTTATCAGACACTTTAGAGAAGAGTTTGAATGGCGAGTGAATATGGGAGTTGAAGGTGTTGGAAAAAAATATGGATTGGGTAATTTTGCCGATCCAATCAAAGTTAACAATGATTAGGGCTTAATTATGTCAGAAAATACAAATACAAATATGTTCAAAGTAACCATTGACGGTGAAACAGTAGAAGTGCCTCAGGGAACTACTATTTTGCAAGCAGCTCGAAAAATCGGAAAGCATGTTGCTCCGCCGACCATGTGTTATTATGAACCTTTAGAAGATACGGGAGGATTTTGTCGTACTTGCTTGGTAGAAGTTACTCAAGGAAGTGAAAAGGATCCACGGCCTATGCCAAAGTTAGTGGCTTCATGTAAAACCGAAGTTATGGATGGTATGGTGGTAGGAAACAAAACCTCAGAACGCACACAAAGCGCACGTGAAGCTGTGGTTGAATTCTTATTGATCAACCACCCATTGGATTGTCCAGTTTGTGACCAAGCAGGTGAATGTAAACTTCAAGATTTGAGTTATGATCATGGTTTGGAACAATCTCGTTTGGATTTTCAAAAGCGAACTTTTGATCCTATCGATATAGGTGACAAAATCCAATTGCACATGAACAGATGTATCATGTGTTTCCGTTGTGTATTGTTGGCCGATCAGTTGACTGAAAAACGTGAACATGGCGTGATGTACAGAGGAGATCATTCTGAAATTTCTACTTATATCGAAAAAGCATTGGACAATGATTTCATCGGAAACGTAATTGACGTATGTCCTGTAGGTGCTTTGACAGACAAAACCTTTAGATTCAAAAATAGGGTTTGGTTCTTAAAACCAGTGGATGCTCATAGAGATTGTCCAGATTGTAGCGGAAAGGTAAGATTGTGGTACAGAGGGGAAGAAGTTTTCAGAGTTACTGCCAGAAGAAATGAATGGTGGGAAGTAGAAGATTGGATTTGTAATACTTGTCGATTCGACAAAAAAGACACTTCAGATTGGGTGATTGAAGGACCATCGGTTTTAGGTAAAAACACAGTGATTCGTACAGGTCATTATTTCGATAAATTTGGAACAACCAAGCCAAATGAAACCTTCACTAAAGTAATGAAAGGAAGAGATCCTAAAATATTGCTCGATATACATGAGGTAAGTGATGTGAATGAACCTGGAAAAAAGTTAAGTGAAATTCCAGGACCTGCGACGAGTTCAGATTATAATGAAGATCAGAAAAAGTTAAATTAATAAGAAAGAAATGAGCTTCGGCTCAAATTAATAAAATACTCAGGAAATATGAACCCAGAAGTTTGGAGTTTAATAGGTGAAAAATTTGCATTAAGCGGTGCTTTGGTTTTGGTAGCATTGGTAGTAGCAATGTATTCAACTTGGGCGGAACGTAAAGTAGCTGCTTACATTCAGGATAGACGAGGACCAAACCGAGCCGGATGGGGAGGTTTGTTACAACCTTTGGCCGATGGTGGGAAACTTTTCTTCAAAGAAGAAATTACGCCTAAGCATTCTGATAAGTTTCTATTTATTTTAGGTCCGACAGTAGCCATGACTTTATCGCTAATGACAGGAGCGGTAATTCCTTGGAGTTCTGAATTCCAATGGGGCGACAGAATCATCAATCCTTTGATTGCGGATATAAACGTAGGATATCTATACGTTTTAGGGATTATCAGCTTAGGAGCTTATGGTGTATTATTAGGTTCTTGGGGATCCAACAACAAATGGTCTTTGATGGGTGGACTTCGTTCAGCTTCACAGATTATTTCTTATGAACTTCCTTTGGGACTTTCTTTGATTGCAGTATTTATGATTTCAGGTTCATTGAAATTAGATGTAATCGTCGAAAATCAAATGGATGGATATTGGAACATCATTTTACAACCATTAGGATTCCTAATATTTTTGATCTGTATGTTTGCCGAAACAAATAGAACACCATTTGACTTACCTGAGGCAGAAAACGAATTGATTGGAGGGTTCCATTCAGAGTATTCATCGATGAAACTTGGATTTTTCTTATTCTCTGATTACGTTCACATGTTCATCGCATCAGTTATTTTATCGACCATCTATTTTGGAGGATACGATATACCATTTGTAAATGATGCGCAGTTGACAGAGAGTTTAGGAATGAACACCATGGCAATTTTACACTTTATAGTGTTGTTTGCTAAAACATGTATGTTCATCTTCTTCTTTATGTGGGTGAGATGGACTATACCGAGATTCCGTTATGATCAATTGATGGATTTAGGTTGGAAAAGATTGTTACCACTATCATTATTCAATTTATTGATAACAGGATTTATCATTTTATATTTTTTTAATTAATTAAAAACTCAGAAGAATGAAACTTCTAACAAATAGGGCAAAACAAGTGGATAGATCTCCCATGAACTTTTGGGAAAAGATTTATCTGATCTCTATATTTCAAGGAATGTGGATTACCTTAAAGCACTTTTTCAAGAAAAAAGTAACTTATAATTATCCAGAAGAAACCAGACCTTTCAGTGAGAATTTCCGTGGTCTTCATATTTTAAATAGAGATGAGGAAGGAAGAGAAAGATGTACGGCTTGTGGTCTTTGTGCTTTGGCTTGTCCAGCGGAAGCTATTACTATGGAAGCAGGTGAGAGACAGCCAGGTGAAGAGCATCTTTATAGAGAAGAAAAATACGCGATTAAATATGAAATCAATATGCTGAGATGTATTTTCTGTGGATTCTGTGAAGAGGCATGTCCTAAGGATGCAGTTTATCTGACTCAAACAGTTCCTCCAGCAACATATAAGCGTGAAGACTTCATTTATAAAAAAGAAGACTTATTAATTCCTAATCCGAAACTAAAAGAAGTTAAAGAATGAGTATAGCTGAAATTTTATTTTTTGTTATGGCAGCCTTGACTATAGTGTCAGGTATTTTGACCGTTTCTACAAAAAAACCGATTTATTCGATTTTATATTTAATCATCACTTTTTTTAGTATAAGTGGACATTATATTTTGATGAATGCACAATTCTTAGCTGTTATAAACATCATAGTATATGGAGGCGCAATTTTAGTATTGTTTGTCTTCACGGTCATGCTGATGAACCTGAACAAGGACGATAAGGCATTTAGTAAAGGTTTTATAGTAACTGCCGCAAGTTTGGTTTCATTATTATTCTTCGCATTAACTGCAAAGATATTTTTTCAATCCGACGTAAAGAGCAACGAAGTTTTGATGGGAGAAGGAAATATAGGTTTGACAGAAAGTATAGGTAATGCTTTGTATTCTGAATATGTAGTTCCATTTGAGTTGGCGAGTATATTGTTCATTGCAGCTATGATAGGTGCAGTATTGCTTTCCAAAAAGCGAGCAGAAGAAAAAGCAGAAACAAATAAAATTTCAAATAAAATAAATTAAGAATGATACCGATTAGTTACTATTTATTTCTATCGCTTTCGCTTTTTACCATAGGTTTGGTGGGCGTAATGGTTAGAAGAAATATCATCATCATGCTGATGTGTGTAGAGCTTATGCTCAACTCAGTAAATTTACTTTTGGTGGCGTTTTCGAAAATGCACTATGCAAAAAATCCAGGAACAGAAGCGGGGATCGATGGGCAAATTTTGGTGCTCTTTGTTATGGTTGTAGCCGCAGCAGAAGTAGCAATCGGACTTTCGATTATGATATTGTTCTACAGAAAACATTATAGTGTGGATGTTCAATCCTTGAACCGATTAAAGCATTAAGATTTATGGAGAAGTATATTTGGTTAATTCCTTTGTTGCCCTTGATTGGGTTTTTTATTAACGGTATTGGAAGGGATAAACTTTCCAAAGAATTAGTTTCATTCATTGGATCCTCAGTAGTTTTCGCGAGCTTTATTTTATCGGTTTTAGTCTTTTTGAATGTTCCTTCAGGTGAAGGGGCGCAGCCTTTGGTATTTCATGCTTTCGATATCATCAACATCCAAAGTTTAAAAATTCCATTTGCATTTCAAATCGATGCATTGACCAGTTTGTTTATGTTAATCATAACTGGTATTGGATTTTTAATTCACGTTTATAGTGTGGGTTATATGTCAAAGGATCCAGGTTTTGCCAGATTCTTTTCATATTTAAACCTTTTCATTTTCTCCATGTTAATTTTAGTCATGGGAAGCAACTTCTTCATGATGTTTATCGGTTGGGAAGGTGTTGGAGTTTGTTCTTATTTATTGATTGGCTTCTGGTACAAAAGACGCGATTATGTGTCTGCTGCTCGCAAAGCCTTTATCATGAATAGAATTGGAGATGTTGGATTTTTATTGGCTATGTTTTGGATTTTCCAAGAATTTGGAACTTTAGAATATATTCAAGTTTTCCAACAAGTATCGGCTGGTAAATTGACTGCTTTTGCTGCAGGTGGGATTACAATTTTATTGTTCTTAGCTGCTACAGGTAAATCAGCTCAAATTCCTTTGTTTACATGGTTGCCAGATGCGATGGCTGGACCAACTCCAGTTTCAGCTTTGATTCACGCAGCTACCATGGTTACTGCAGGTATTTTCTTAATTACAAGAGCCAACGTTTTATTTGAAGTAGCACCTTATACGTTACAAATTATTTCATGGATTGGTATTTTGACAGCTTTGATCACTGCGACCATCGCTATCAGACAAAACGATATTAAAAAGGTATTGGCTTATTCAACAGTATCTCAGTTAGGGTTGATGTTTGCAGCCATCGGAATGGGTGCTTATGTCGCAGCTGTCTTCCACGTGATGACTCACGCTTTCTTCAAAGCTTTGTTGTTCTTAGGAGCAGGTTCTGTGATTCATGGTATGAACGACGAACAAGACATGACCAAAATGGGAGGTTTGAAAAAATATATGCCAACTACACATATCACTATGTTGATTGCTTGTATTGCAATCGCAGGAATTCCACCATTGAGTGGGTTCTTCTCAAAAGATGAAATGTTGTTGAGCATGTTCATCGGCAACAAAGTTATTTATGTCCTTGGTTTTATAGTTTCTGTTTTAACAGCATTCTATATGTTCAGATTGTATTTCATGACATTTGCTGGAAAACTGAGAAACGAAGAGTTAGAGCCGAAAGAAAGTCCACAAGTAATGACAATTCCATTGATCATTTTGGCAGTATTGTCTATCATCGGTGGTTTCTTCGGAATTCCAGAATTATTTGCAAAAGACGCTCATTTATTGAAAGGCTTCTTATCAGGTGTAGTAGCACCAAGTGGCGATGTACATCAGGTATCTGTAGTTACAGAAATAATATTGATCGGCTTATTGTTAGCAGCTGTAGCATTCGCTATAGTTACAGCGAAGAAAATGTATACCGATAAGTTAGACAAAGAGAGTACAGGATTGATGAAGTTGTTTGAAAACAAATGGTATGTCGATGAAATTTATCAATCGTTGATTATCCGTCCAACTTTGGCTTTAGGTGGTGGATTGAAGAAGTACGTTGAGAAGCAGGTAATAGAGAAGGCAGTTGCTGGAATAGGTGTTTTGTCATATTATTTTTCTGATAGAACTAAATCGGTTCAAACAGGAAATATTGGCACTTATGTACTATTGATGGTTTTGGGTGTCGTAGCTGGATTAGGGATTTTCTTTTTAGGAATATTATAAAAATAGAGAAGAATGTTATTATCATTACTGATTATTTTACCATTATTTTTTGGTTTGTTTCT
>DEQC01000021.1:14175-17487 GCA_002359055.1 Flavobacteriales bacterium UBA3376
TCATGGTTTAACTTTGGAGGAACGCCTGCTTATATAGCTTTGAGTCTAACGGGCTTGGGTGGTGCTATGGTGTTGATGACCACGATAGTCTTTTCTCTATTATTCATTTATTTTTATACGATTAAAAAGGATTATCCCAATACCTATTATGGATTGTTGTTAATTACTTTTGCTGGTTTAAATGGTGTTTTTTTAGCACAAGACTTGGTTTTATTCTATTTCTTCTGGGAAATAGTTCTGATTCCAATGTATTATTTAATCGGTATTTGGGGTAGTAAAGATAGAGTCAGAGCAAACACAACTTTCTTTATCTATACAGTGTTTGGTTCAATGTTGATGTTGGCTGGAATTATTTTCATCGGTTTCTATTTAAAACCAGAAAGCTTCTTATTAGAACACGTGATGCAAGTATCTCAGTCATATGGTAATTTACATTTATTGGCCATATTGTTCATGATTGCATTTGCGATAAAAATTCCATTGTTCCCATTGCATTCATGGCAACCAGCTGTTTATAAAGCTGCAACCACACCAGTAACCATCGTTCTAAGTGCTTTGATGGCAAAAATGGGATTGTTTGCTGTAGTGAATTGGTCATTTAATTTATTTCCAAACTTCTCGGTCAATACTGAGAAACTATTGTATGTCTTTGGATTTGGGATGATTTACGCATCATTGATAGCTTTGACATCAAAGAACGTAAAAAAGATCATTGCATTCAGTTCGATTGCGCATTTGGCTTTGGTTTTTATGGCATTGTTTGCACAAACAGAGATGGGGACTAAAGGTGCTTATTTCCAAATGTTCAGTCATGCCATAGTCGTTTTAGGAATGTGGTTGAGCTATGACTATATGAATAGAAAATATAATTTGACGGATATAAAGTCAGTCAGTGGAATTGCTTCAGTTGATCCTGCCATAGCAGTTTTCTTTACATTTTTCTCATTGGCGAATTTAGGTCTGCCTTTGACCAGTAGTTTCATCGGCGAGTTTATGATGATCAATGCATTGTTTTCATACAATACAGTCTTGACCGTTATGGCTTGTATAAGTTTGATTTTATCAGCTGCTTATACTTTGAGATTGTTGACAGCGATAATTTATGGTGAAAGAAAGAATGTAAAGGATAAGAAAGTGAAATTTACAACACCATTGTATATAGTTTTCGGAACGATTTCTATTATCATTTTGATTTTAGGAATTTATCCAACCGTAATATTTAATCTATTTTAAAAATTAAACAGAGAAGTTAAAATGAATATTATATTGACATCGGCTTTATCGGGAATCATATTTATGTTTAGCGGATTCGTTCTGAAAGATAAAAAGAAGCAAAGCATTTTAGCGACATTGTTATTTGTTGTTATGATTCTTTCAGCATTTTTCCAATTGAATGGCCAAGAAATTTTGGCTGGGAAATATGAAAATATGGTGGTTACCGATACCTACAGAGTGTTCTTTTTCATTGCGCTTTGTTTAATTGGAATCTATTACGTTTTGGTCAATCGAAAAGGCTTTAGTAAGCCTGGGCCAATGGTTTCTGATTATTTTGCATTGATTTTTATATCCTTCACAGGTATTGCTGTAATCGCGAGTTTTAACAATTTAATTCTATTGTTTTTAGGAATTGAAATTTTATCGGTACCCTTGTATGCGCTCGCAGGTTCAGCAAAAAACAAAAATAAAAGTACGGAGGCAGCAGTAAAATATTTCTTAATGGGTGCGCTTTCAACAGCTGTTATGTTGATGGGTATCGCATTGATTTATGGTGCTACAGGTTCTTTCTTATTAGAAAATCTAACGGCATATTCTTACGACTTCCAATCGATTTATTATTTAGGTTGGGCGATATTGATACTTTCTATGGCTTTCAAAGTTTCAGTTGCACCTATGCATTTTTGGGCTCCAGACGTTTATGACGGTACGCCAACAGTGTTTTCTTCTTATATGATAACCATTGTAAAAGGAGCTGCTTTCTTAGCTTTTATTACCGTTTTAGGCTCATTTAAAATCACTGCGGAATATGTAGGTGAGAATTATAGATATTTATTGAGTTTCATGATCATACTTACCTTGATCTTAGGAAACTTCTCAGCGATGAAACAAAGAAGTGTGAAGCGTATGTTGGCTTATTCTTCAGTGGTTCAAGCTGGATTTATGATGTTCGCATTGTTTAGCATAAGCGAATCTTCAAAAAATGCATTGTTGTTCTATACGGTGAGTTATGGATTGTCGAGTATAGTGTTGTTTTATGCTTTGACAAGAACTATGAATCAGAACCACAAAGGATTTACAGGTTTAGCTAAAAACTCTCCATTGTTGGCAGCGGCATGTTCGATAGCACTATTCTCATTGGCCGGAATTCCTTTTACTTCAGGATTTTTAGGTAAATTTTTTATTTTGAGTTCAGCGATGGAAGATCCAAACAATTTATTGTTGGTTATTTTCGCTTTGGTCATGGCAGTTGTGAGTATCTATTATTACATCAAAGTGATTCGAGTGATGTACTTTAAGAAAACTAAAAATAGAAGAAAGATAAAATTGTCGACTACAACGAAATTTTTGTTGATACTCGGCTCAGCATTAAATATATTGTTAGGGATTTATCCTGATACATTGTGGAACTTTTTGGCACTATTTTCTGCGTAAAAAAATTATTATATATAAAATAAAACCACTCAGTTTTGAGTGGTTTTTTTATGGTTTAAATCTTTTTTTAAATCAATTATCTCTCACAATTCGCTTTCCAATACCTGCCTTCATTATCAGTGTAATTAACTTGTAAAGTGATGTCGGTAATTCTCACGAAATTGTCTTCACTCGCATCGATATTCAACAAAGCTGAACCGTGATCTTCATATTCTACATCTACTAAATTAGGTATTTCACCTGGGAAACTTATTTCATAACTTTCACCAACTTTTATTACCTCAACCTCAGCGATGTCCCAATTGATTTCATTGTTTCCATCCGAAAAATAAACCTCACCGATGAAAATTCCTTCATATTTGCTCGAATCATATGCATCATCATCGTTGCTACATCCGGTCAATAAAAATATAGAAATAAAAAGTATGTAAATTTTAATGTAATTCTTCATGTTTGATCGATTTGTTCAATGAAGCAAATTACTGAAATATTTGAAAACTTAACATCATTTTGTTTGACAATATCTTATTATATTGTACGTTTAAATACAATAAACAATTCAATGAAAATGAGATTTACAGCTATAATAATTGCTTTATTCGCTTTTGTATCGACCAATTTGAAAGCACAAGAAGTAACTGACTATGATTTGAAGAACTTCGT
>DEQC01000107.1 GCA_002359055.1 Flavobacteriales bacterium UBA3376
GTCAATTGAAAATAATGTTGATTAAATTCTTACATTTATAGTTCAATTAACACTAAAAAGAACAAGTATGCGCAAACAATTTGTTGTAGTTACAAGCATATTGATACTAATAACCTTCGGTTTGGGTTATTTCATGAATCCCAATTGGTATGTTTTCTTAGGAATTTTATTGATTTTGGTTTTTATGGGTTACCAAGACATGTATCAAAAAAAACAAACCATTCGTAGGATTTATCCGTTATTAGGTCGATTGCGATATGTTTTAGAAGAATTACGTCCCAAGTTTTATCAGTATTTTATAGAATCAGATATAGATGGTCGACCATTTCATAGAGTGGATCGTTCGACGATTTACCAAAGGGCAAAAAAAGAATTAGAGACCATTCCATTTGGGACACAATTAGATGTTTATGCCGAAGGTTACGAGTGGATTTGTCATTCGGTCGCACCCAAAGCTTTTGAAACTTTGAATCACGATCCGCGATTTATCGTTGGAAACAAAGATTGTAAACAACCTTATTCCTCCAGTGTTTTAAATATTTCTGCCATGAGTTTTGGGTCGTTGAGTGCTAATGCCGTAGAAGCTTTGAATGGAGGCGCTAAAATCGGTGGATTTGCACACAATACAGGTGAAGGAGGTATTAGCTCTTATCATTTGAAACAAGGAGGTGATTTGATTTGGCAAATTGGAACTGGATATTTTGGATGTAGAAATGATGATGGAACTTTCAATCCTGATTTATTTGCTGAAAAGTCTAAAATTCCACAAGTTAAAATGATTGAACTAAAGATTTCACAAGGTGCAAAACCTGGTCATGGTGGAATTTTGCCCGCTTCAAAAAATTCCGAAGAAATTGCCGCAATTCGCCATGTAAAACCTCACACGAAAATAGCTTCACCGCCATTTCATTCAGCATTCGATACACCTTTAGAAATGATTCAATTCATTCAAAAGTTAAGAGAATTATCGGATGGGAAACCCATTGGTTTTAAGATCTGTATTGGTCATAAAAGTGAATTTATGGCAATTTGTAAAGCCATGAAACATTTGGATATTTATCCAGATTTTATAACCATCGATGGTGGAGAAGGAGGAACGGGTGCTGCGCCTCAGGAATTTTCGAATTATGTTGGTGCGCCTATGATTGATGGTTTGGCGTTTGTTCAAAATGTTTTGGTGGGAATGGGCATTAGAAAACATGTAAAACTCATTGCTTCTGGAAAAGTTTCCTCAGGTTTTCATATTGCGAGAGCAATTGCTTTGGGAGCCGATGGATGTTATTCGGCTCGTGCCATGATGATGGCAATTGGTTGTATTCAAGCTTTGTTGTGCAATACCAATCGCTGTCCCACTGGAATTACTACTCAAGATCCAAAGTTGACCATAGGTTTGGTAGTGGATGATAAAAAGGTGAGATTGGCCAATTATCATAGAAAAGTTATCGAAAGTTTTGTTGAATTATTAGGTGCTTCCGGACTCGATGAAGCGAAAAATTTGACGCGTTCGCATATTTATCGAAGAATTTCTTTGAATGAAATGATTACATACGAAGGTTTGTTTCCTTCTGCTAAACCTGGCTCTATGCTCGAAGGTGAAATGCAAGAAAAATATAAAGAAGATTGGGCAAATGCCGATATCAATCGTTGGGGAATTCCAATTCCTGAAATTGAATGATATTTTCAATATAAAAGTAGAGTCAAAAAACTCTACTTTTTTTTGTATTTAATTTGAAAGTTTTATTCAGCTAATTTTCTGCATTCAATTGTATTGATTCCATCAGTTGTAGAAGTTAAAATCATTCTATTTTTATCGCCAACGACAGAATAAATTGTCATCTCATCATTGTCTAAATTCAACCTAAATTCATCGTCAAAAAACCAAGTTCCACTTTTGATCACAGGATTTCCTTCAATGACTTCAGAGCGTTGATAAGTAAAATCATTGTTGAATTTGAACCAAGTATTTTCCAGATTTTCAGCCAAAGTTTTGTCTTCTATGGTATCGAATTTCTGACTGATGATCTGCCAAGTTCCTGAAGTGATAATTTCAGTCAAGGCTTCTGAAGATTTTTCTGTAGGAATAAAAATATAATGTATCAACCCAATTTTAAATCCACCATCATCCACATAATTCAATTCCAACCCCAACTCGCTTATTTCATCGACTCTTGCTCTGTATTTGGCTCTGCTCTCAGAGAAATATATGAAAGAATTTTCTTCATTATAAGTCCATTTTCCTTTGGTGATACTTCCCATTGAACCTGGCATTTCGTATGAACCATCTTTGTTGAAAATCACCCAACTGTCCCTGATTTTGGATTCGTCCTCATGTTCTACGCGTTCTCCTTGTGGAGTGATGTTGTAAGCGATGTTCCAAGTGTCGGCTGTCAATAATTCTATGACTTCTTCTTTAGTTAATTGGGTTTGAGAAAAAACTGTGAATGGTAATACTATAAATAAGATTTTCTTTAACATGTTACAAGAGTTTAATTAATTGTTTTGAGCGTATGGGCACAGATCATTCGATCATTTCCAGAAATATCTTTTTTAAGCTCAACAACTTCAAAATTCCCTAAAAACAAATCTCGGGTTTCTTCGGCAAGGTGCTGATTAATTTCGAGATAAATTTTACCTTCTTTCTTTAAATTATTCTGAGCAAATTCTATGATTTTTTTATAGAAAATCAATGGGTCGTTGTCCGGAACAAATAAAGCAATTTCAGGTTCGAACTTGGTGACATTTTCATCCATTGAATGACTTTCTTCGTTGGCAATGTAAGGCGGATTGCTAACGATTATATCAAATTTCCCTAAATGATCGATGTTATCATTTAGAAAATCAACTTTTTTAAAATCGATGTGCGTATGATGATACTCGGCATTGATTTTTGCTAAATCCAAAGCTTTTTGAGAAATGTCAATGGCGGTAACTTTTGCTTCTTTGAGATTTTTCTTTAAAACGATTGGAATGCAGCCACTTCCTGTGCCTAAATCAATGATGTTGACGAAAGAATATTTTACATCGGTCAAAATCCATTCGATCAATTCTTCTGTTTCTGGTCGAGGAATCAATACATTCTCATTGACAAAAAACCTCATTCCATAGAATTCAGTTTCTCCCAAAATGTATTGTATAGGTTTTCCGTATTTTAAATCCAATAGTTTTAGATGAAACAACAATTTTCTTTCATTGAATTCATACCATTCTTCGTTCAAAGCCAACTTCAAAATAGATTGAGGTTTGCCGATGATTTTTTCAGCTATCCAAAAGAATATAGTATCGATTTCACCTTCAGAATATCTTGAATTCAACTCTTTGTGGTAAAGATTTTTTAATTCTGAAAGTTTCATTGTTTGTAATCTTTAATCAATTTTATCAAAATACGTAAATTGATGTAGGTGAAAATGATGAAAAAAACCAGTATTGCGTATTTTAAATAAATATTTATGCCGGGATTGTTTAAATCCATGGTTCTTCTAACGACGATAAAAATACTGGCCGCGACTATAATTACATATAGTATTATTCTTAGAATTTTGTTTGTTTTCATTAAATTTTTAAATGATTTTACAATGCAACACTTATACCAACAATGGGTCTCAAACCATTGGAGAAAATTCTTGAATCATCTTCTTTGTATAAAACATTGTACATTAAACCTGTGTAAAATTGAACTCTTCCAGTACTTCTGTATCCGCCTCCCAACCAAAGTGCATTTTCTTCAAAGTTTTCTGAATAGTTGCTGTCAACGCGATATTTAATATTTCCTGTATAATATTCGTAATGAGCTCTTAAGAAAAGTCCTTGAAAAGGATATGCATTCAAATATGGACCGATATTGAATAAATTCGTTTTCGAATATTTCCATTTCGAATATTGATAACCTGCAGAAATTCCCGCTTCGACTTGTGGAGTGATTTCATATCCTATAAAAGGTGAAATATTGAAATTAAATGAGTCGTTACTTCCCATACCTAAACCAATTCCACCACCTACTCGCCAATTATTTGTTTGGGTTTGAGTCGTTACTTGTGAAATAGCAAAGATCGAATAACTTAAGAAAATAGCTGTTAAAATTTTTTTCATTGGATTTAAGTTTAATGATTCAAATTGTTGAATGATTGTTGCAGTAAAAATACAAGAATTTAAATAGATTTGAGTGAATTAAAACTTTCATTCAATTGGTAAAAAAGTTATCCTCCAACTCTTTTGACTTTAAATCCTTGTTCTTTCAGATATTCCATGATTTTATCGCGATAATCTCCTTGAATGATGATGGTTTCATTTTTGTAAGAACCACCAACTCCTAAAAGTTTTTTCAATTCTGAAGTCAATTGTTTGAAATCTTTGTCAGCACCAGTATATCCTTCTAAAATGGTTTGTGGTTTGCCTTTTCTCTTTTCGAATTTGCATAAAATCGGTTCATCTTGCAACCATAAACCACTTTCATTATCGGCTGAAGTTTCCGTTTCTTCTTGATGTTCAGGAAATAATTTTTTTAATTGATCTTTTAAGTCCATAAAGCAAAAGTAATAAAAAGAATGAAAGTATTTTTAATTGAATTAAATTTGAAATCAAATATAAATTTAAATCAATGGGCGTAATCGATTTACTTTTCAATCATAGAAAAGATATTTTAGAAAGAAATCTAACCGATGGTAGAATTTTTATGGCTGAAAATGCTGAGAAAGAAGGAGTCGTCACTTTGGACAGTGGACTGCAATATAGAGTCATAAAAGAAGGCGATGGGAGAAAACCAAAAGCGACCGATAGTGTGAAATGCCATTACCACGGAATCAATATCAAAGGTGAGATTTTTGATAGTTCAATCGATAGAGGTTTGCCCGCAACTTTTCCATTGGACAGAGTTATCAAAGGTTGGACAGAAGGTTTGCAATTGATGTCCGAAGGTAGTAAATACGAATTTGTGATTCCTCCACATTTAGCGTATGGTAAACAAAAACTAAGCAAAGAAATCGGACCGAATAGTACATTGATATTCGAAGTGGAATTGATTGAAATCGTTGGATAAATCCGATAGTAGAACACTAAATTTTCAAGCTGTTTAGATTTTTCTAAAAGAATAGTTGTAAGTTTGTATATTAAAAATTAGAATAATCTAACTTATTTTGAAAGTAAATTTATTTATGCAAAAAATATTAGCTAAAACCATACGTTTTAAATCCAAGATTCTAACTTTTGCTTTTATCTTATTTACTTTAGGATGGATTTCATCTTGTCAAAGTAAGACTTCTGAAAATGATCGTTTGAATGTAGTTGTAACGACCAATATTTTTTCGGATTTGGTTGCAAATATTGGAGGTGATTCGATTCAACTTCAAGCTTTGATGGGCTCAGGCGTTGATCCGCATCTATATAAAGCCAGTGAAGGTGATGTGAGTAAATTGGTAAATGCTGATATAGTTTTTTATGGTGGACTTCATTTGGAAGGCAAAATGGTTGA
>DEQC01000088.1 GCA_002359055.1 Flavobacteriales bacterium UBA3376
GACTTTTTAGGGGGCTAAAACACCTGTATTACTTTTCAACATCAATAATCGTTCACCATGATAATTAGAATAGGTATAGTTAATTAAACCCAATTTTTTCACTAATTTTTGAGAATAAGAATCACCTGGCGTGATTTCAATTGTAATTATTCTGTCATTTAGTGTAGAGGGGTCATTAATTTTACCATCAAATAATAAAATGTCATTTAGTTGGCTTTCATTATATAGAATAGCTCCCTCTTTAATTTTAACTTTTCTTTTACCAATAAGTTTTCCCTGATTTTTTGCAATAATATTAATTTCTCCTGAATCTTCTGAATTTAAATAACTGGATATTATATCCGTCCAGTTTTGAGCTAGATATATTTTATTGTCGTAATCTGAAGGAATCCATGAAGGAACACTATAATTATGAAGAAGAATAGTTTTCCCCTCAAAAATAAAATGTTTATAAACCGAGTATTCAGGAATAGGATAATTTATTATATTTTCATTGATTGCATCAACAGTATAAGAAATTTCAGGTTTCCAATTGACACTTTTCCAATCGACATTAGAATCAGAAGTAACTCTAAAACTAAATCTTACAATTTCTTCTGGGTCTAAAATAAGGTTTGACAGAACTGGATAATTGGAAGATTTGAAAATAAAATTATCACCACTATTGATAATCACCTCTCCTATAATCTGCTCTGGTATAGAAGGTTCTTCATCCTCCGTATTGAAAGTCGTTTTTAATATTTCAAACTTTACATCATCAGAAAGACTATTAATAGATAAGTCAGGCCATGATATTTGAACCTTTGAGGTTCCGGTTACAACCACCTCTCCATTACCGTTTAATAAAAAACCATCAGAATATTTAGTATGATTAGGATGGTTCAATCCATTTTCATCAAATTCATTAATAGGACTACCATTGACAAAGTCACTTCTTATCAATTGAGGATTCCAAGTAACTGTGTTTTTCTCTTTTCCATTAGCGTTTACTCTAAAGAAAATAGGGGATGCAGTTTTACCGGAAGCATAATTATTAAAATCGTGAAAATCAAATCCGCAAGGCGGACTTTGAGATGGCGAATGGTTTGATAAATCTAAAGAAATATTTACAGAAGGATTTTGATAAGTAAGGGTATGTTGGAATAACATACAATTCACTGCTGTCATAGGATTTGTTACTTCGATAGAAATCCTTGCATAGGAATTTTCATTCAAAGGCTCAAAAGAGGCAATTCCGATAATTTTGGAAACCATTCCTCCATATTTATTTGGCTCTCCAATCCAATATTTTACTATATCATAGCGATCTTCCTCATCGCTGTCAAAATCAGTTTCAGGAACTTCTACTCCTACTTCGGCTGAAACTATCATATTTTCCGTTTCTTGACTGGACGGACTGAAAGTAGGTACACCATTTTCATTTAATCGGTTAAAATAAACTACCCCATTGTGAACTATATCTGGTAACATATCACCATTAGCATCTGTAACAAAAACGTTTGTCTCACTTTTGGATTTCGTGAAATTGATAAAAGCCGAACCTTTGGGGAAATTTATCCCAAATCCTTTATTAACAGAAAATTTATCTACTGAGCGATAGAAATTATCCATTTGGTTTATTGGTAACAAATTATCACTGAATTTGTGTTTGAAACGGGGTAAACCATCTTCGTAAACTTTTTCAATTGTATGTTTTTTATATTTTAATGTTCCGTTTTTTCTATATACTTTATCTGTTAAACCATCTCCATCTATATCCATTAATCCTACAAAAGACGTGTTTTTTCCACCACCAATATCCGATGTAAATCCAACAGTAGTATTAACACTTAAAGGATTTGCTCCCAACCCAACTAATCCAAGATAACCACCTGCGACCCAATTGTCCGAAACACTGCTTCCAAGTGCAGTTCCTTTTCCTGAAAAAGCAGATGTTATATGCGGAAATCCAGGATTTTCTATTTCAGTTAAATTATCCATATGTTGCTCAACATCCCCAAAATAAATTGCTCCCCTCTCTCCTTTTGAAACCATATTATGGTATCTAAGCGAATGTTTATAGACCTCATTATTTTCATTATCTTTCTCTACTATTTCTTTTAATAACGTTTTCCCAAACTCTCCAGTTATATAATTGAAGGAATATGTTCTTATGAGAGAATTTGATTGGCTATTTTCTTTAAATTCTATTTTGATTTCTTTTAATCTTCTTGCTTTAACCTGTTTGAACCCCAACCGACCGTTAATTTCTATATCTTCCCTCTGAAAAGTCGCACCACTTGTATCATTTATAAATGTAATTAAATAATGACTACTATTTTCATTTCCATTTTTCAGGCTGTATCTTATATTTTTTAAATATAATTGTTTTCCTCCACTCAGATTTTTATTTACACCACTGTTAATTGTTGGAATGATGTCAGTATTGTATTCATAAACAACTTCATTTCCATATATATCTACAGTTTTAGCCAAAGCCCAATGAACTACATTGCCATTATTATCTTTTAACTTAGAATCAGAAGTACTTCCATAATAATTTATAGCCCCATTTGAATTAGTTACTTCCCAATAGTAATTCGCTGAAGATGATCCCTTTCTTATAATTTTAGTTCCAACATCCGCTTTTCTCAAAAAAAACATCTTGTCCGATGATCTTGATTGATTATAACCTACTGTTTGTAAAAAACCGTTTTCATCAACCCCATGTCGATTGGGCATATAAGGAGCATCAAAACCGTCATTTTTTGGATAAACGAGCTGCTCTCCATTTAATGTGTAAATTTCAGATTCTTTTGTCGGATGAAATTCAGGAACGCCCCATCGGGTATCAATCGTAATGGCAGAACTTGAAATATTCCAGCCTAACCCCATCCATCCATTACCTCCTTCACTATTGTACTGAATAGATAAATTGGGTTGCATCCCATTGCGTCCTGGTGGAATTACAATTGGATAACTGATGTGCGCAGCTCCATCTTGTGATGCCGTTGGAGGTTGCATGATATTCATTCCCGCTGTGGGATCTGCGGCTTTTATATCATTCATCATAGTAGGAGTAAAAGCATTAGTTTCAGGTGATTCTGGAACTTCAATTACTCCATTGATCATATCCGTAAAGTGATCTGTTTTAGAAATTATTAATTGATTTTCAATATCAATACTATCTAATTCTAAAGCTATCCATTGACCTTGGTCATTGTCAAAATAATATGTTCTAATGTCTCCAACTGAATTGCCCGATGGCACTAAATTCGGATCAAATGGCAATGACACCCTTCCTTCCTTTTGAAATTTACTACCAAAAGGTAAAAAACGGTAACCCTTTTGATTGGGCGTCACATTGTGTAATCCCGAGTTTAATGGCGCCAAATCTATTTTTCTTAATTCCGAAATTGATATTTCAAGTTCTTTAGATATTGCTCCTTCTGGTAGAGAAAATTCAGAACCATATGCACTTAAAGCATCGCCCAAAACGTTAAATGTTTTTTTAATATTAGGAAATGAAGGAGAGATGTTAAACTCGTAATCGGCTTCTGTTAGATTGGGGGAAATCTTTAGCACTTCATTATATTCTTCTCCGTTTTTATATATAGCCTTTAAGTCGATTTTCCCATTCTTTTTATCTTCATCAGTTATGTTAACAAACCCTTCAAAATTTTGATAATCATCCACATACAACTTCCGTCCATTAACATAAACATATTCTACAGTTTTCTTAGCAACTCCTCTAATATATGTTTTGTTGTTTCTTTCAAATTTTATTTCAGAATTAGTCATTACGATAGGAGCCTCTTCAATAGATGCTGTGCTAACTTGAATGTCTTTTACTTTATAGCCATAAATAGCATTAGGGTTTACAGAAAAACGAATGTAATTATCTCCATTAAATAGCATAGAAGAATGAATAGGCTCATTTATTATACTCCATTCGTTTTTTAATTTAACCAAATAACCACCTCTATTCGACGTTGAATTGATACTATTTGAAATAGAGTTTACATCATCTACTCCAAAAACTTTATAACTTAACCATATTATATCATCATCACCAATATTATTTTCAATTTGAAATTTAAATACATTGTCGGATGGATTGTCAAAAGAATAGTCCCCAAATATACCAATTACACCTTCATCTTTTATTTCATCAATAGAAAAATTTGGCGCAGAAGTAAGTTCTAAACTTGTAAACGCCTGATTTTCATTATTGGATTGATTTACTTTAATTGGTTGAGCTGAAATATTTTCGTTTGTTTTATTATTCACCTTTGATTTTTGATTAAAAATCGAAAAGCTTTCTTCATCGACTCTTGTATTGTTCTTGTAGAAATTACTGTTAACAAGGCTTATTTGATGAGATATTAATTGTTTATTTGCTTCTTTCGCTTGCAATATTGGAGCTGCAAAAGTGAAATTAAATACACTTAAACAACACAAAGCATATGTAAAGACAAAACTTTTTTTAACAAAAAAAGAAGAAGTAAAAGATTGTTTCATTTTTATGAAGAAATTATTTAATAACAATTGTATATTGATTTGTATCGTCCTGACTTTCAACAATTATCGTATATATACCGCTTTGGTGAAACCTGTCTGCATAAACAGTTGCATCAGATTGAATTGTTTTACGTTTTATAACTCTTCCAGATGGGTCGTGTATTGTAATGTTTTTAATTGCTGATGAACCTTGTGGCAAACGGATAAAGAAGTTTTCGTTTACATTTACAGGATTGGGATAGATTCCTGACCATTCATTCTTTGGTAATTCGAAAACTCTAAATGGAGTACTTTTAATACAGCCTTTTTCATCTTCGAGCATTAACTCATAATCCCCAGAACTTCTAATAATCGTACGATAACCTGTGCCGTAAAATTCTTGATTTTTTAACCACGTTACCTCAAAATTATTTTCATCCAAATAGTCAATCAAATCAATTGTTTTTGACTGATTATCATGTAAATAAATATCAGATATAGAAATTAGTTCATAAGACTCTGAAAGTAAATTTATATTATTCTCAAAGCTATTACCTTTTGAATCGCCGATGTAATATATATACTCATTAGCTTCCAGATTTCTTAAAACATATTCATTCTCGCTTATTTTTTCAATATCGTACTCGTGATTACTTAGATCAAATACGGAAATATTATAAGGAGCAACGCCTCCTATAATTTTGATTTTAATATCCGTATGACAGTTATCACTTACTTTTTTTGTAATGGCAAAAAG
>DEQC01000008.1:0-4178 GCA_002359055.1 Flavobacteriales bacterium UBA3376
CCTTGCCCAGTGGCTCCAGCCATCAACAAGTGAGGCATTTTTGCTAAATCAGCAACAAAGGTTTCATTTTCTACGGTTTTTCCAAAAGCAATCGGTAAATCCATATTTGCATTTTGAAACTTATTTGAGGCAATCACAGATCGCATAGAAACTATGGTCGGCTTGCTATTTGGAACTTCAATTCCTATGGTTCCTTTGCCAGGAATTGGAGCGATGATACGAATTCCTAAAGCAGATAAACTCAAAGCGATATCATCTTCTAAGTTCTTAATTTTTGAAATTCTAATTCCAGCATCCGGAACGATTTCATAAAGCGTAACTGTTGGACCAATAGTCGCTTTAATTTGAGAAATTCCTATTCCATAGTTGGCTAAAGTTTCTACAATTCGATTTTTGTTTTGTTCTAATTCTAATTGATTGATGGTTACATTCTCAGAAGAGTCATATTTTTTCAATAAATCCAAAGTGGGGAATTTGAATTTAGGTAAATCCAAACGATGGTCATATTCACCATGTTTATCCACCAAATCATTCGAAACTTCATCCACGAAATCCTCTTCTTTGGTTTTCTCGATTTTTAATTCTATTCCATCGTTTTCCACTTCCTCTTTTTCAACTTTTTCAGTTGTATCGATAATTTTAAAATCATCAGAAATAGGTTCCGATTTTGTCGTCAAAGTAAATTCTTCTTTGGGTTCTTCTTTTTTCTTTTCCTGTTCTTCCTCATCGATTATCGGTTCTTCCGAAATCCCAAAAACAGTGGAAGGTTTCTCCTCAGCTACAATATCATCTAGATCTTTCGATTGTTTTTTTAATGCATTTGAAATTTTATCTGGAGTAATTTTCCAATTGATAATTATATATAATAATAGAGAGACGACCAAACCAATTCCTACACCGATTGGACCGATGAAAGTGTTTAAGTAATCGTTGACTTCATAACCCATCACTCCATGTAAAATACTCAACTGATTGATAAAACCCAATGCAATTGGTAACCAAATCAAGAAAAATAAACAGTTGTAAAATAATTTAAAAGGTTTAATTCTTTTGTTTTTGAATATGATTTTAAATCCCAATAAAATTAAAAATATCGGTAAGAAAAATGCAGTTATTCCTATACCATGGTAAATAAAGAGTTCTCCCAGATAAGCACCGATTTTGCCCATAGCATTTTGAACCTCTATTTCTCTGTCCCAAAAATTAGCCAATTGACTTTGATCATCTTGGTAATTGAGGACGTAAGAAACAAAAGATATAAGCAAAAACAATCCAAAGCTCATAAAAACTACACCGAGTATAGTTTTTATAACTTTCTCATTGGAATTGTTCTCTGTTATTGGTTTAGATTTACTCATATAGCGTCTAAGAAATATAATCAACAAAAGTAATAAAATTTTGATGAGTAGTAACTTTTGAAAATAATATTCAATTTGTTTAAAAACATTTATTAGATTTCAAATTCTTAAAAATTGAGTTAACTTTGTCACACTTATGCAAAATTTTGTAGTTTCAGCCAGAAAATATCGCCCGCAAGAATTTGAGGATGTCGTTGGGCAATCATCAATCACGGAAACTTTAGTGCAAGCCATTGAAAGCAATCAGTTGGCTCAAGCTTTGCTTTTTTGTGGACCGAGAGGAGTTGGTAAAACGACTTGTGCCCGTATATTGGCAAGGAAAATCAATGAAGAATCTGGCATGTCGTCTGACGAGGATTTTGCTTTCAATATTTTTGAATTAGACGCAGCTTCCAATAACTCAGTGGATGATATCAGAAATTTGACGGATCAAGTAAGATTTGCTCCTCAAGTTGGAAAATACAAAGTTTATATCATAGATGAGGTGCATATGCTGTCGAGAGCTGCTTTCAATGCTTTTTTGAAAACACTTGAAGAGCCACCAGCACATGCGATTTTTATATTGGCGACTACAGAAAAACACAAAATCATTCCAACGATTTTATCGCGTTGTCAAATCTATGATTTCAAAAGAATTTCTATCAGTGACATTCAGCAACATTTAGCGAAAATAGCCGAAAATGAAGGCGTCGCATATGAAGAAGATGCCTTGCATTTGATCGCTCAAAAAGCCGATGGTGCATTGCGTGATGCGTTGTCCACTTTTGATAGAATGGTTACCTTCACTTCTAGAAATCTAACTTTGGAGAAAGTAGCTGAAAACTTAAATGTTTTAGACTATGATTATTTCTTCAAAATTACAGATGCTGCATTGAAAAATGAAATCCCAGAATTGTTGATTCAATTCAATGAGATTTTAGAAAAAGGTTTTGATGCACATATTTTCATCAATAGTTTAGGAAGTCATTTTAGAGATTTATTGGTGGTGAAGATGCCAAATACTATTCACCTTTTGGAAGTTGGGAAAAATACCAAGGAAAAATATTTGGAACAATCCAAAAACTGTAGTAGTAAGTTTTTGATAGATGCAATTGAAATTTGCAATATTGCAGATGTCAATTATCAAGCCAGCAAAAATCCAAGATTAACAGTTGAAATCGCTTTGATGCAACTCGCTTCTTTGACTGCTGAAAATTCAGTTGATAAAAAAAAAAGTTTAGGATAATACTTCCCAAACATCTGAGCACAAATCAAAATTCAACCCAAATTCCAATTAAGAATGGAAAGAATAACATTCATGAGGAATTCAAAAAATCTATACCTGAAAGAGAGGTAGAAGAAAGAGTTCAAAGAGCAACCAAACCAGTTCAAAGTCAAGTTGTAAGAACTTTTAATCTGAAAACTATATTTGACGAAGTCGAAGAGGAACAGGTTGAAATTGAGAATTTTGATGATAAACCTAAAGATGATTTTTCAGAAGATAAATTGATAGTTCATTGGAATGAATTTTTAAATATTTTAAAAAGTGAGAATCAGATTCCAGCTTTCAATGCTTTGCAAAGTGGGAAAATTAAATTGAAAGAAAACTTTTTGATTTATTTTGAGTTTAATTCGGCGACTTTGGCCAATGAATTTCGTTTACAAAGGGAGAGATTGATAAATTTCCTAAGAGAAAAACTCAATAATTATGGAATTGACTTTGAAGTTAAAGTGGTAGCAAACGACAAAGTCAAATACATAAAAACTAAATCCGATATATTCAACGACTTGGCAAAAAAGAATGCATTGTTGATAAAATTAAAAGATGAATTAGGATTGGATTATAATTCTGATGATTAGAATTAAATAATTTCGTAAACTTGCTCAAAATTGACAATAACTATAGATATGAAAAAAATAATTACAACATTATTCATAGCTGGATTGATTATTTCCTGTAACAACAAATCATCTGGCGGAGTTTCAACTCAATCAATTACTGAATTAGAAAATGAAGATCAAGAGGCTGCTTACGCTTATGGTATGAATATAGGCCAACAAGTGACGCAGATGAATGAAGCGATGAAAGCCGCTGAGGAAGACAGTATGGATTATAAATTGATCGAAAAAGGCTTGAATGATTATTATAAATTGGGTGAAAAAGAAAGAAATTCTTATGCTGCAGGTCAAAACATAGGAATGTCTATCGACAATTTCATTAAAAACCAAAATCTTGAAGGCAAAATGGAGCCTGAGTTTGTTATCAAAGGTTTGATGGATGTTTTGAACGATCAAGAAACTTTGGTTGAAGTAGGTTCTATCAACGATGTCATGAACAATTATTTGATGAGAAAACTTGAAGAAACTCAAAGTGATAATATAGAAAAAGGTAGAAAATTCTTGGAAGAAATGTCAGCTAAAGCAAATGTTCAGAAAACAGATAGTGGACTTTTGTATGAAGTGATTGAAAAAGGGACTGGACAACAGCCAACTATTGAATCAACTGTGGAAGTACATTATGTGGGAACAACTATTGATGGAAAAGTCTTTGATCAAAGTAGAGACACCCCAATTAAATTCCCATTGACAAATGTAATTCAAGGATGGCAAGAAGGTTTGCAATTGATGAAAGAAGGTGCGAAATACAAATTGTATATTCCAAGTGAATTGGCATATGGCGAAAGAGGAATGCCAGGATCAATTGAGCCGAATTCAGTACTTATTTTCGAAGTTGAATTGGTTTCAGTAGAGTGATTTTATAAATCCAGTATAAATGAAAAAGCCATCGAATCGATGGCTTTTTTATGATTTAAATTTTTAAATTTTCACCTATTTTTAATA
>DEQC01000008.1:4255-12505 GCA_002359055.1 Flavobacteriales bacterium UBA3376
AATCGGTGGGAAAGTATCGAAATGATAACCCAAAACTTTATTACATTCAACAAAATCTGCAGCCAAACACGCATCTTCAATCCCCATAGTAAAATGATCTCCAATTGGGAAAACAGCTAAATCCAATTGACCTACCAAAGTAGGAATCAATTTCATTTCTTGCGTCAATGCAGTATCGCCAGCTACATAAATTTTCTTATTATCTATAGAAATCACATACCCATTTGGATTGCCTCCATAGGTTCCATCAGCAAATGAACTCGAGTGAAAAGCTATGGTCGAACGTATGTTGATACCATCGGTAGTAAATTGCCCACCCGTATTCATTCCTATCACCTTCAATCGCTTCTTTTCGTAATAATAGGACATTTCTGCATTACAAATGATGCTTGCTCCTGTTCTCTCAGCGATTAATTCTACATCTAAAACATGGTCTTGATGCGCGTGAGTTAACAAAATATAATCAGCTTCCAATGCGTTTAAGTCTATGTCTTTGGCCAATTCGTTTCCACTAATAAATGGATCGATTATCAAATTTTTACCATTGATGTTGATCGATAAACTCGCATGTCCTAAATAAGTGATTTTCATATTTAAATAATTAAAAGTTTAAACTAATTCCTAAAATTAATGAAAAAGCTAAGGTTAACAAAGCAACTTTCTTTAATTCTTTGTCCAATAAACGCGGTTCTTTTATGGAGAAAATAGTTTTTAGTAAAACAATCGATGGAATCAATAAAATTAAATATGAGAGATAATACCATTGAACTTTTTCGATGATTACCAAATAAATATTGACCAAAACAAAAGGCAATAAAACCAATATACTCTGATAGATTTTAGCCAATTGAAACCCCATTCTCAACGGTAAAGTGTATTTTCCTGCCAATTCATCGGTTGCTATATCACGCATATTGTTGAGGTTCAAAACAGCTGTGCTCAACAATCCAATGGCTGAAGCTGGAAGTAAAATAGAAAAATTGAAACTCTCGTGATTGTAAAGTGTGTAACTTCCCCAAACTGAAATAATCCCAAAAAACAAGAAAACAAAAATATCGCCCATACCTGCATAACCGTAGGCGTTTTTTCCAACTGTGTATTTGATCGCAGCCCAAACACAAGCAATGGTTAATAATAAAAATAAAATCACCCATTTGAATTGAGCTGGACCAAAAGAAATCCAAACCAAAGCCGTTGCAGTGGTTGCTGACAAAGCACTGAAAATTAGAATGGCTTTCTTCATTTGATTGGGCGATATATCACCTGAGGCAACTGCTCTTTTTTCTCCAATTCTAAATTCATCCGTGCCTCGAATACCATCGCCATAATCATTGGCATAGTTCGACAAAATTTGTAAAAATAAAGTGGTGAGAAATGCTAAAATGAAAATCCACCAATTCCAATGTCCTTCTGACAAAGCTATCAATGAGCCTAAAATAATACCACTGATAGATAGAGGTAAAGTCCTTAATCTTGCTGCTGCAATCCAATGTTTCATAGTTGACAAAATTAATAAAAATCGCACTGAATTGAACATTACTTCTAAAAATCATATAGGACTACTCGTTTTTAAAGAAAACAGTTCCTTTGAAAAATAAAAAAGCACCAGCTATTTATAAAATAGTAGTGCTTGAATATATGCTTTGAATCGATTTATCTGAATCGATCAAAATCTCGTTTTCTTTTTTCTAAGAAAGCATTTCTACCTTCTTCGGCTTCGTCCGTTCCGTAGGCAAGTCGTGTTGCTTCACCCGCGAAAACTTGTTGACCAACCAATCCATCATCAATTAAATTGAAAGCAAATTTTAACATTTTAATCGCCGTAGGAGATTTAGTTAGAATTTCTTGTGCCCATTCAAAAGCTACTTGTTCCAATTCATCATGTGGAACAACTTTGTTGACCATTCCCATTTCAAAAGCTTCTTGTGCTGAATAATTTGCACCTAAAAAGAAAATTTCTCTCGCTCTTTTTTGACCTACTTGTCTTGCCAAATATGCAGAACCAAATCCGCCGTCAAAACTTGCAACATCTGCATCGGTTTGTTTGAAAATAGCATGTTCTTTGGAAGCTATGGTCATATCGCAAACCACATGCAATGAATGTCCACCTCCCACGGCCCAACCTGGGACAACAGCAATGACTACTTTAGTCGAGAAACGAATCAACCTTTGAACCTCTAAAATGTTCAATCTACCTACTTTATCTTCACCTTCATATCCCTTTTTTCCTCTCACTCTTTGGTCACCTCCTGAGCAAAAAGCCCAGCCACCATCTTTGGGAGAAGGTCCTTCGCCGGTCAGTAAAATCACACCGACTTCTCGGTCTTCTTCTGCGATGGTAAACGCATCGAGCAGTTCAAAAACGGTTTTCGGACGAAATGCGTTTCGAACTTCAGGTCGATTGAAAGCTATTCTTGCTACACCTTCTGATTTTTTAAAAGTTATATCCTCGTATTCTTTTATGGTTTGCCAATTGATTTTCTCCATTTTTTGAAATTTTTCTGTAAAAATAAGCTTTTGTAATGAAGAGAAACAATTTAAAATTTTCAGAACAATTGAACCAACCTATTAAAATAATCAATACCTTTGCATCGACCTAACCTTAAACAATAATAAACAAATGACCAGCCTTTTCGATATAATAAATCCTGAAATATATTTTCATAGGCTGAGAATTCTTTTTTCTTTTCTATTCATTTCTATTTTCTTTTCAGTTGTATCGGGTCAAATCTACATTTCTGATAATGTAAAGTTCAGTATTTCTGATAGTACTGTTTTTTATATTTCGGGTGAATTAGTTACATCGGATGAATCGATTGAAGTAGTAGAAAATAAAATTGTAAAAGTCCCTCATCGTAAGGAATTTGAAACTTCAATAAAATCCGAAATAAATAATGAGCCAAATGTAAAGGATGAAAATCTTAAAAAAGAAACTGTTGTTTCTGAAAAGAACACAACAAATCATCACGATACTTTTCATTTGCTCAACAGAAATATACCTCGAAGTTTCTTTTATGAATTACAGAAAACGAGATTGGTTACAGTTCCTACTGTAAAAAACGAACCTCAAGGAAATTTAATTCAGAATACAATATTTAACAGGAAGATTTTAACTGAAAAAAAACAGATTTGCACCTCTCAAACTAATGTAAAAAACCATTATTTCTTTGAATCTTTATTCATTCGTCCTCCTCCATCGATGGAAGACATATCATCCTTCAATACAAACATATAAGTCACATTTTTTTAATTGAACTCAAATTTAAAGTTTAGACTTATGCTTTCAAAACAAAAATCTTCCTTAAACAAGAAAGTTGTAAGACAGTACTTAATCAATCTAAATAAAAAAAAATGAAATTAACATTAATATTATTATCATATTTATCAGGATTTCTCATTCTCTCTGCACAAGTAGGGATTGTGAAAGCTGACGAACAAATTATCGGCGATTTTCCGGTATCATCAGCCGCTCTCGAAGTCCGATCTTCTGACCAGGGGTTTCTTGCGCCAAGAGTTGAATTGGTAGCAGTTTCCAATCCTGCGCCTATTCAAAATCCAAAAACAGGATTAGTAGTTTACAATTCTACGATAAACAATGAATTGGACAAAGGCTATTATCATTGGAACGGTGTACAATGGTTTCCGTGGAGAAGCGGTTCCAATTCTTTGGTAGAGTTTCAAGCCGATGATATCAGTGTAACTACTTTAGGCTATTTACCTATCGGCAGTAGTGATACTGCTCCCGATGAATTTATCAGCAATGGTATAAAGGGGACTAAAGTAGGTTGCGCCAAATTCACCACTGGATTTAATGCAAACGGACATTCCTATTGTTCTTATTCACTAAGACTTGCAGATGACAGCGACCGAGCTACCATTGATTGGATGACCGCATTTAACTTGGCAAAAGCTGCCAATGGTTATTTGGTAACGACAACAACGTTGGAAGAATGGAATTTTGTAAGAACTAATTTTCTTAATACTTCGATTTTACCTGGAAATGCAGATGCGACTTGGTTAGGTTTCCGAAAAATATCATATCCCGGAAATCCATTAGAATTTACTTGGGTTACCGGTGAGCGATCAATTGTAGCTTGGGAGAATGCCGGCGGGGGAACACCTCCTTATGCTAACTATGAATTCCATTTTATAGATCAACGGCCAAGTTCTACAGCAGGTTATGATTGTGTGCATGTGACTTCTTCTGAAGCTGCCAACTTAGACAGAAAATGGGAAAACAGAGCTTGTACGGATAATCATTTTATTTCATTGTTAATTGTTGAATACCAAAACTAAGAACTTATGAAAAATTTATATATAACGACATTATTATCTATTTTGATAGGTCAATTAAGCTTTGCACAAGTGCAAATAAACGTTACCGAAGGACAGGAAGAATTATCTGCTCTTTTGCAAATCGATGCTTCAGACAAAGGAGTTTCTTTCCCAAATGTAGCACTGACATCTACAACTGACTTACAAACGGTATTGAATCCGGTGAACGGCTTATTGGTTTATAATATCAATACCGAAAGCGATGTATCGCCAGGTTTTTATTTTCATTACAACGACGCATGGCATCCTATCGGGAAGATGAGTGAAATCTATCTTTTCAATCAACCTATCGATAAAGATGTATTGGGCTATACGCCATCCAACCTTGGGATAACTGCTGATAATACACCAGGGATAGTATATGGGAACTCCACAAGTACAAGGTGGCTAACTATGGGTTGCGAAACTTGGTCGGTAAGCGAAGGTGGAAATGGTCATACTTATTGTGCTTATAAGTCAACCACTAATACTTCAGGCTCTGGTACCCGAACTCACAACTGGGAGCAAGCTTATAATTTTGCTCAAGAAAGAGGTGGTTATTTATTGACCCTAACTTCAGATGCAGAAAGGGATTGGGTGATGGAAAACATAGTTGCTGATAAAGGCTTAAGCAGTAATATTTGGTTGGGTTATAGAAGTTTCGAATCGAGGTATATTCCTCTTCCAGGTAATAACAATGATAACCACAATGGGATAAATTTCAATCGCCACAGATACAAATGGATTACCAATGAAAAATGGGTAGCCGACTGGGATGAACCAACTACAGCCACGGTTCAACATAATTTCATAAATAATCAACCCACAGTAGGAGTTGCCAGATGTACTTATATCCAAAGCTCAGGACAAAGACAATGGACTACAAGGACTTGTAATACTGCAACAGGCACAAACCACATCATTGTTGAATTTCAAGCTGAATATTAAAAACTATAAATCATGAAAAAATATTTAAATCATATACTTTTCCTAAGTTTTTTAGGATTATCTATCGCCTCTCAAGCCCAAGTAGGAATTGGGACAGAGACGCCGCACAGTTCAACTATGTTGGATATTGTTGCCAGCGACAAAGCTTTTTTAGGACCACAAATCGCTTTGACTTCAACCACAGACATTGTTACGATTGAAAATCCAGCCGAGGGAATGTTGGTTTACAATACTACAATTGAACCTTCAGAAGATTTGGACACAGGTTATTATTTTTGGGACGGAGCCACTTGGCAACCCACCGGTGTAGGAAATCGCACCAATATCGTTTCAGATGGCGTTATCCCTTCTATTCTGGGTTATACACCAACAGGTTATAATGAAAGTCAAACATCAATTACGGTAAACGGAACTACTTTTACCCGAGTTGGCTGTAAAGTTTGGTCAGGAAATGGGCATCGTTATTGCGCTTACAAAAGTGGTGAGAATGGTTCGTATACGCCTCCATTATTTGGGATTGGGAATGGAACTCTTGTTACAGGAGAAAATGGAGTGAATTGGGGAACTGCTTTTAAACTTGGAGAGCTTGCAGGCGGTTATTTGGTGACCCTAACATCTTTGGACGAATGGAATTGGGTTTATACCAATATTATTCAAAATGGTACTGGATACAATTTAGGAAATCATATTTGGATTGGAAACGCCAAAGCGATTACGAAAACCATTGGAGTTAATACTTCAGCACCTGGAGTTCCTATCGAGTTTTTCTGGATAACAGGAGAGCAGTCCAAACACGTTTGGGGGAATACCACAACCATCGAACATAATTTTGATCTGGATAATAATGAGCCAAATAACGTTGGCAATACAGAGGGGTGTACACATACATGGGGTACAAGCATAACTCAATTTACCCACATGAGAGGATGGTGGAATGATGCTCCTTGTGATGTAACTACGTTTTCTCAACAAACAGCCAATCAAAACGTTAGAGCCATGAACCAATTGATCATCGAATTCGAGAATTAAATTCGAGAAATTTCATCAATTCTTATGTCAATAAAATATTATTTAATTGACATAATTAGAAATTTTTAAATCAACCTATAGAATAAGAAGTCAGCCGTAAAAGCTGACTTCTTGTGTTTTGTTTAATTGTTAAATACAAAAGAAACTCCTTCAAAAACCATTTATGTTATTGAAGAAGTTTTTATTTTTCCTTGGAAGTTTAGTTTTAGCTAAACATTTCTCTTACTCTTTCAAAGAAAGATTTATCATTTTTGGTAGGATGTGGTTTGAAATTCTCGTCGTCAAAGTTTTTCTCAAAGAATTCCATTTGTTCATTGTTGAGTCGATCGGGTGTCCATACATTGACATGAACGAACATATCACCATTTCCATAACCATTTAAATTAGGTAAACCTTGACCTTTCAGTCGTAAAACTTTACCTGATTGAGTTCCTTTATCAATTTTAATTCGAACCAATTTATTGACGGTTGGAATTTCTTTGGTTGCTCCTAAAATAGCTTCAGGAACTGAAATGTATAAATCGTAATGCAAATTGTTGCCATCGCGTTTTAGGTTTTTGTCCTCTTCCTCTTCGATTACGACCAATAAATCTCCTGGAACTCCATCGAAAGGTGCATCATTACCTTTTCCTGAAACTTGGAGTTGAATACCTTCTCTAACACCTGCAGGAATTTTTATTTCAACTGTTTCATCGACTTTTTTCAATCCATGATTGTTCGCTCCAGGCGGAATATGATCTGCGATTTTTCCCATTCCTTGACAAGTCCCACAAGGAACAGTTGTTTGCATTTGGCCTAAGAAAGTATTGGAAATTTTGGTTTGATAGCCGGATCCATTACAAGTTGTACAAGTTTTAAATGTTGCTCCTTCTGCTCTTTTAAATCTTTTGACTTTAACTGTTTTAGTGGTTCCATTCATCATTTCTTCTAAGTTCAATCTTACCCTGATGCGCAAGTCTGAACCTTTGGTTCTTCTTGGGCCTCTTTGTTGACCAAATCCGCCAAATCCACCACCTCCTCCAAAGTGTCCACCGAAAATATCACCGAAATGAGAGAAGATGTCTTCCATATTCATTCCACCGCCACCAAATCCACCAGCACCACCTACACCGGCATGACCAAATTGATCATAGCGCTGTCTCTTCTCGGGATCACTTAAAACTTCATAAGCTTCTGCAGCTTCTTTGAACTTTTCTTCTGCCTCTTTGTCATCCGGATTTTTGTCAGGATGGTATTGAATAGCTTTTTTTCGATAAGCTTTTTTGATTTCTTCTGCTGAAGCTGATTTGGAAACTCCTAATATTTCGTAATAATCTCTTTTTGCCATTTTGATGTTTTTAAACACTGGATTCTAAATCAAGTGCTTAACTTTTTTGTTTCTTAAATTGTTTTCTCTAAAAGTGAAACGAATGTTCGTTCACAGTTTATAAAATTTCTGATTGTAATTGTATTATTGTCCTACAACTACTTTTGCATATCTGATGATTTTGTCGGTAAGTGTATAGCCGGTTTCTACCACGTCGATGACTTTACCCTTTAAATCTTCAGAAGGTGCAGGAATCAGAGTGACAGCTTCCATTTTGTCGGTGTCAAACTCTTCTCCAGAATTAATTTCTAATTTCTTTAAACCTTTGGAACGCAAAGTTTCAATCAATTTGTTCTGTATCAATTGAATTCCTTTCAGATGTTTACTTTCATCGGATTTTTCAATCTCTTTGATTGCTCTTTCAAAATCGTCCAATACCGGAAGTAAAGCAGTGATGGTTTCACTGTTGGCTGTTTTGAATATCTCTAAACGTTCTTTGGCCGTTCTTTTTTTGTAATTATCGAATTCGGCAAACAAACGTAAAAATTGATCTTTCTCCTTTTGTAACTCCTCCTTCAATGTTTCTATTTCAGATTTTTCATCGACTACTTCTTCAGTTTTTACACTTTCTTCCTCTTTCAACTCTTCGTTTA
>DEQC01000008.1:12598-31746 GCA_002359055.1 Flavobacteriales bacterium UBA3376
TGACTTTTTGGCATAATTTGAAAATATTTTTGATTCTAATAAAAATTGGATGAGGCAATGTATAAAAAAACCTCACATATGAGTGAGGTTTTTAGGTTGTTAAAACTTCATACGAATCTTCGCATTGACAAATCGACCGGTCAATCGATTAGGTACTCCGTAAATTCTTGAAGAATTCACGTCTCTTACCCAAGTATTGCTGATTTCATTTCGGATATCAAAAATGTTGAACAAGTCAACCCCGATCGATAGCTCCTTGAAATGGTTCCAAAAATCACTTTTTGGTTTCAATTCGTTTTGATTGATAATCTCTTTGATGAAGCCAATATCGACACGTTTATAATCAGATAAATAGTTGGTGTAACTATAAGGATCAGTCATTGGAGGCGCGCCATTTGGAAGACCTGAAGCATAAACCAAATTTACATTTACTTTAAATGATGGTAAAATTGGCATATAATCTTGGAAGAAAATAGATGCTTTGAATCTTGGATCAGTTGGCATTGGGATATCACCTCTATCATCGATGTTTTGATAAGCTTTTGCATAGGATAAACTCAACCAAGAATCCACACCAGGAACAAATTCTCCAAACAATCTTATATCGATTCCATAACCGTGACCTTTTGCATTGTTGTCTGCGGTGTATCGAATCCTTACATTGTCCACAAAATAAGGGTTTAAATCGTTGAAGATTTTATAGTAAGCTTCAGTTGTTAATTTGAATGGACTGTTCCACATTTCAAACTCATAATCATTACCCAAAATGAAGTGAATCGACTGTTGAGCTTTTACATCTTTGTTCAATTGACCATTTAAATCTCTAACTTCTCTATAAAAAGGTGGTTGATAATATATACCTGTATTGAATCTAAAGGTCATATCCTTTTCCCAATTCGGTTTGATAGCGATTTGAGCTCTTGGGCTGATGTTCATTTCTTCGTTGAAATCCCAATAAGTTGCTCTAACTCCACCATTGATTAAAACTCGAGTGTCGCCCCACATAAATCTTTTGGTGTATTGCGCAAAAGCTGTGAATCGGTTGGACGCTAATTCGTTGTTGGCGTGAACGCTATGATTTAAATATAAATTGTTGGTGTTGATTGAACCAACTTGTGGATTGTGCGGCAAAGAATAACCTGCTGAATCAATATATTGCCACTCGCTGAGTAAATCGCGAATGTCCTCGTGTTGGTATTTTATACCCCATTCCACATCTGAATTGACATTCAACTTATATTTTCCTCGGTGCTGAATTCCTGTTACCAATGCATCGAAATTATTTCTTGCATGGTCGATTTGACTTCCAATGTCATAGGTCGAACTTACATTTCCATCGCCATCCAATTCATTGATTAAATATGCTCCGTAGATATCGAAATATTCTTTTTCTTTCGAATGAAATCCAAACGCATCAATCACTAAGTCCAAATTCGAGTTAGGTTTGTGGTGCAAAGTCAAAGAAGCAGTTTCTGTTTGAAACCTATCTTCTTCATTTCCTTCATAAAAAACCTTTAGACTCATCGGATTGTCTAAAGTCCCAAACTTTGTTTCTCTGTCTTTTGGGATCAATTCGAATTTACTATCGGTAATTGCACCTAAAAAGGAAATTTCCCATTTCGGATTGAATTTATAATGAAGATTGGCTTGTAAATCATAATAAACTGGATTTAAGTCAGAGTTTGAATCCATAGTATTTAACACTAAGTTTCTGTCTTGATATCTCGCACCTACGATGGCAGAAAATTTCTTGTCTTTGGAAGCTCCACCAACGGTAATGTTTCCACCCATCAAACTCGCTTCCAAAGTGGCTTCAAATTCTCTTGGCCTTTTGTAAATTATATCTAAAACACTTGACATTTTATCGCCATACTTCGCTTCCCAACCACCTGCAGAAAAGTTTACGGCATCTGTCATGGATGGATTGATAAAACCTAAACCTTCTTGCTCGCCCGAACGTATCAGTTGTGGTTTGTAAATTTCAATTCCATTGACATATATTAAATTTTCATCAAAATTACCACCTCGCACTCGGTATTGTGAAGTTAATTCTGAACCAACACTGACCATGGGCAAACTACCCAACATCTCAGAAACTCCACCTGTGATCCCAATGTTGATTTCCATATCTCTTGGATCAAAACCTATACTGGTCAAAGGCTTTTCGACTTGTCGATGAAAGATAATCGCTTGGTCGAGTTGCACAGTTTCATTTGGAACCATGATGATATGAATAATTTCATTTTCACCATTTGATAAGTTGAATTTTTGTGTATAAGCAATATAATCATCATGTTCAAATTTGACTTTTACTTCGGTTTCAGCTGGGACTTCTATTTGAAAATCACCATTTTCATCTGTATAAGTTGTGTTTGAATTGACGCTAATTTTTACATCGAACAGAGGAACTTGATAGTCGTCAAATACTTTTCCACTGATAGTCGCCTGTTGTGCATTAGCGAAATTAATTAACATAACGAAAACAAGAAAAAGCTTAATTCTTGTTAAAGTTGACTGTGTAGGTTGCGATATTGTTCTTTTCATCCCAGACTTTTAATTCTAATTGATGTTTGCCGTTACTAATTCCTTCTTTATTTAAATCCAAAGTCAAAGACTTTGTTTTTTGATCATAATTGGTCAATGTCCATTTTCCATCGATATGAGCGGAGAAACCTGCAATGCCAGAAAGATCATCACTTATGGTGAACCGAATCAAGCCATTAGTGCCGGTAAATGTAGTGTTTTCCCTGATATTTACAGGATTAATCGTAGGTTTTGTGTTGTCAACAACCACTGAAAAAGTTCCAAATCCACGCGTTTCACCTACAATTTTACCATTTTTGTATTCGGCTGTAATGTATTCGGATCGCCAATTTCCTCTGTATTGATATTCACGTCTGATGATGGCTTTGTCCAGTTGTGCAGTTGCGATTCCTTCAGGAGCTATCGCAATAGTATAATAGTCATGTACAGGAGTATTCCAATCGTGAATAGCGTGTTTGCCATTGTTGGTTTTTCTATAATTGAAATTTAAATCTTCATAAAGTACTCCTTTTGGTAAAGAGATCTCGATGCCTTCTGCCTGGAAATAATTTTCTTCATTCCAATGAAACACAAATGCATCCATATCTTCAGCTTTTTCTACCGGTGGTTTTTTACCAGTAATTTTAAATCTTCCATGATTGGAATTTCCAGCAAAATCTTTTATTTCGATATGAATATCATAAGTTCTTCCTTCTTCTAAATCTAATACACCGTCATTTTTAACGTTCGAATACATTTGGTGCAAAGGATCACCTGCTTTTTTATAAAGTTGATACACCCAACTGTTGTTTCGCATTCTGTCTTCATAATCGATCAAACAATTTATAGCTCGAGTAGTGCTGAAATTCAAACGGTCATTGGTAAAGGTGTAATAAATTTCGTCATCTATATATACATTGATTTGATAAATTCCATTCAAATTTTCGGCTCCATTTAATTTATCATAAGCTTTTACTCCCATGCCGACTTTTCCTGATGCGCTGACAGAACTTCCGTTGCTCACAGTAACTCTGGAAGTTTTTCCGTTGACATCACCATTGATAGGATATACATACAATCCGTTCAGCAAAGGTTTGCGGCTGTCGGGTACATCGAAACCAAATAAAAATGGATTGATAGGTTCTTGAGTAGCGGTTTCTCTAATTTCAAAATGCAAATGTGGACCACCGGAACTTCCCGAGTTGCCTGAAAGAGCAATGATGTCACCTATGCTAATCGGCAATTGACCTTCCTCAAGTCGGATCTCTACTTGAAAAGTTTCATGTTCGTATTGATAAGCCCTTACAAATTCTTCGATTTCATCATTGAATTTTTGTAAATGTGCATAAACAGAAGTGTAACCGTTGGGATGATCGATGTAAAGAGCGTTGCCATAACCTCTGGGGGATACATTGATTCTCGATACATAACCATCTGCCACTGCATAAATTCTATAACCTTCTCTTTGATTGGTTTTGATATCGATTCCACTGTGGAAATGATTGTTTCTCAATTCACCAAAGTTTCCTGAGAGATAATTTGTAATTCCCAATGGGTTTCTCCATTCAACTTCAGGAAAATCCTTATCTTCATTTATAAGCTGAGCATCAACCGTAGGAGACTGAATACAAGCAGTGAAAATAAAGAGAGAGGTTAGAATAAGGTTCGAAAATTTCATTGTTTTGATTTTGTTTGATTTATTGTTTGTATCGTTCAATTAATGTTTCAAAAATAGAAATTAAAATGGAAATGACTTTTGATGTAACGTAAAATTTACCTTATCTTTGCCCATATATAGTAGGACTAAAAGGTTCTCTTATCCAATGAGTGAAAGTAAAGAAAAATTTATACAACTTGAACAAAAGCTGAGTCAATTGATTCAAGCTTATAAGGATATAAAAATAAAAAATGAAACGCTAAAAGAAGAGATAGAAGTATTGCAGGAGAATTTAAGGTCATCGAGACAGGAGCAATTGAAAATGAAGGATGAGGTCGATCAATTGAAAGTGAGCAATGCTTTGTTAGGTGATAAAGAACACCGTAGATTAATGAAGCTTCGAGTGAACAAATTGATCAAAGAGTTGGATGTTTGTATAGCTCAAGTTAAAAATGAAAGAATATGAAAACGTTAAAGGTTAAAATAAATATAGCTGGAAGGCAATATCCTTTGACGATAGATGCTGATGAAGAAATTGCGGTTCGAGAAGCTGGAAAAGAAATTAACCAGATGATCGAAAGTTTTGAGAAGAAATATGCTGTTACTGATAAGCAAGATGCAATAGCTATGGCTGCTTTGCAAATCGCTGCTAAGTACAGTTCATTAAAGCGTTCAGGATTGGGATTCAACAAAGAAATGAATGAAAAGTTAGAAGATTTGACCCAACTTATTGAAAGAGAATTAGAAAATTAAAATAATAATAACAAGACGTTCAGCTGTTTAAATACAGCGTAGATATTTGTCCTACATTAGTATATAATTTTTTTGGTAAACTCAACGAAAGTTTTGATACCGAGTGAAAATCGTTACGAAAGTGGACCGCAACAACTTCGGTTGTTCAGTTTTCTGACAGCGGATACTTGAATGACGAGATAGCTCAAATCCTGTTTATATAGGAGTTTACTCAAAACTACATTACTAATGTAGGACTTTTTTATGACCTAAAATTAAATTAAAAATGGAAGCAACGAGTATAATATTTGGAATCGTAGGGCTTGTGATCGGTGGAGTAATTAGTTATTTCTTAGCGAAAAAATCAGTCGATAAAGAAAATCAAATTCTGATTGACAACGCTAAACGAAAAGCAGAAGGGCTGATCGAAGATGCAACAAAAGAAGGTGAAGCAATTAAAAAGGAAAAAATTTTCCAAGCCAAAGAAAAGTTTCTTGAACTAAAATCAGCTCATGAAAACACCATCAATCAAAGAGAAAAAAAGATTTCAGAAGCAGAATTAAAAATTAAAGAAAGAGAAGACAAAATCAAATCAGATTTTGCTGAACTGAAAAAACAAAAAGAACAATTAAAAGAAGAATCCAGAAATCTTCAATCAAGACAAGATCGATTGAACATCCGACAAAAAGAAGTCGATGCTATGCATAAAAAGCAAGTTGAAGTTTTGGAAAAAGTAGCTAACTACACCGCTGAAGAAGCTAAATCTGAGTTGATGAAAACTTTGACAGATGAAGCGAAAATCAGTGCCCAAGCTCATATCCAAGAAATCATGGAAGAGGCTGAAATGAACGCCAACAAAGAAGCGAGAAAAATCGTTGTTCAAGCCATTCAAAGAATTGGAATCGAACAAGCAGTAGAAAATGCAGTTTCTGTCTTCAATATCGAATCTGACGAAGTGAAAGGTAGAATCATCGGTAGGGAAGGAAGAAATATTCGTGCCATTGAAGCTGCGACGGGTGTTGAGATTATAGTTGATGATACACCAGAAGCTATTATTTTGTCATGTTTCGATCCTGTAAGACGTGAAGTGGCTCGTTTGTCATTGCATAAATTAGTGACCGATGGTAGAATTCACCCAGCGAGAATTGAAGAAGTAGTTGCTAAAACAGCAAAACAAATCGATGAGGAAATTATTGAAATTGGAAGAAAAACAATTTTAGATTTGGGGATTCATGGATTGCATAGAGATTTGGTGAAAATTGTTGGAAGAATGAAATACCGTTCTTCCTATGGTCAAAACTTATTGCAACATTCAAAAGAAGTTGCTCGCTTGGCTGGAACTTTAGCTGCTGAATTGGGATTGAATCCAAAACTTGCCAAAAGAGCTGGATTGTTACACGATATTGGAAAAGTGCCTGAGCAAGAATCTGAATTGCCACACGCGATTTTAGGTATGCAATGGGCTGAAAAATATGGTGAACATCCTGAAGTTATCAATGCTATTGGAGCTCACCACGATGAAATCGAAATGACTTCTCTTTTGTCGCCTATCATTCAAGTCGCTGATGCAATTAGTGGTGCAAGACCAGGTGCAAGAAGACAAGTGATGGAATCTTATATCCAAAGATTAAGAGATTTAGAAGAAACTGCATTGAGTTTTGATGGTGTTGAAAAAGCTTATGCAATTCAAGCCGGAAGAGAATTGAGAGTAGTGGTTGAAAGCGATAAAGTAGATGACAGTAAAGCATCGGAATTATCCTTCTTAATTACTGATAAAATTCAAAATGAATTGACTTATCCAGGTCAAGTTCGAGTAACTGTAATTAGAGAAACTCGTGCAATAAATGTAGCTCGATAAAATAAAAAGTTTACAAAAATTATAAAGTTCAAATTTTTATGAAAATAAAAGTTTGAACTTTTTTTTATGCTCATAAGTCATCTCTTCCTTTGTTAGATAAGGGTTTTAATCATTTTTGGTTGTAATGTTTAAACGGATAGGCATCTGTATTTCAATATTTTATAATTTGTTGATAACAATTGTTTGTTTTTTTTAAAGCTTTAGATTATTGAGTTATTTTTGAATCAAATAAAGTTTTAAGCTCATTTTTTTTAAAGATTTGAATCTGAGTCGATATCAAATTGTTTGCAAAATTTTTCACTTAGATTCAAATTTCTTTAAAGTGTTTTGTATTAATTTCAATAACCATTTAAAAATTTAACCATGTCCATTTTCGATAGAAGAATAAATTATAAACCGTTTGAATATCCTGGAATTTTACAATTCACAGATGCAATCAACAAGTCTTTTTGGGTACATAATGAAATTGATTTTACTGCGGATACTCAAGATTTTCATTCACATTTAGATTTTGCAGAAAAAACAGCTATAAAACACAGTTTGTTGGCAATCGCTCAAGTGGAAGTTGCAGTAAAATCGTTTTGGGGTGATTTGTATAAACATTTTCCGAAACCTGAGTTCAATGGTTTGGGAGCTACCTTTGCAGAATGTGAATTCAGACACTCAGAAGCTTATTCGAGATTGTTAGAGGTTTTGGGTTACAATGATGAATTTGAAAAATTAATAGAGGTTTCTGTCATCCGCGAACGAATTGATTATTTAAATGCAGCTTTGAAAGATGCAAAATCGGAGGATAGAAAAAAATACGTCGTTTCATTGATTTTATTTTCAATATTGATTGAGAATGTTTCACTTTTCAGTCAGTTCGCCATCATATTGTCCTTCACTCGTTTCAAAGGATATATGAAAAACGTAAGTAATATAATTGCTTGGACATCGGTCGATGAGCAAATTCACGCAAATGCTGGAATCTATATAGTCAACAAAGTTCGAGAGGAATTCCCAGATTTCTTTGATGCTGAAACCGTTGCGTTTATTAGAGAAACAGTTGAACACTCGATTGAAGTTGAAAGTAGAATTTTGGATTGGATTTTTGTTGAAGGTGAAATTGAAACTGTGAATAAAAAAGATTTATTGAACTTCATGAAATTTAGAGTGGACGACAGTATGAAAAAGATCAATTTAGATCCGATATTCAATATTTCATATGAAGAATATAAACCAATGGTTTGGTTTGAAGAAGAAGTTTTCGCCAATAGTTTGGATGACTTTTTTGCAAAACGTCCAGTTGATTATACAAAACACGATAAATCAATTACAGCAGACGATTTATTTTAATATTTAACTCAAACAACTAAATAATACTTAATTATGGAATCAAATTCAGGTTTACCCATGCAAATGTCCTTTGCCCCAGAAGTGAGAGAAAAACTTTGGTGGAAAAACGAAGAAAGTGAACAGATTTTAAATCGTGGCTACTTATTGAAAGGCGAAACAGTCGAAGGTGCAATCGAAAGAGTTGCTACAGCTGCGGCTAAAAGACTTTATAAACCTGAGTTGATAGAGCCTTTTAAAGAGATGATCGAAAGAGGTTGGATGAGTTTAAGTTCACCGGTTTGGGCAAATATGGGAACGGAAAGAGGATTGCCGATTTCTTGTTTCAATGTTTTTGTTCCAGATAGCATCGAAGGAATTACTCATAAATTAGGTGAAGTCATTATGCAAACCAAAATTGGTGGTGGAACTTCTGGATATTTTGGTTCTTTAAGAGAGAGGGGAAGTGCAGTTACAGATAATGGAAAGAGTAGTGGTGCGGTAAGTTTTATGAAGTTGTTCGATACTGCAATGGACACGATTTCTCAGGGCGGTGTAAGAAGAGGTGCGTTTGCAGCTTATTTGGATATCGATCATCCAGATGTTGAGGAATTTTTGAAAATAAAAGACATCGGAAATCCTATCCAAAATTTATTTACAGCCGTTTGTGTGCCTGATTATTGGATGCAAGAAATGATCGATGGCGATGTGGATAAAAGAAAAATTTGGGCAAAAGTTTTGGAATCACGTCAACAAAAAGGATTGCCTTATATTTTCTTCTCAGACAATATCAACCGAAACAAACCTCAAGTCTATAAGGATCAGAACATGAGAATTTACGCAAGTAATTTGTGTTCAGAAATCATGTTGCCTTCCAATGAAGAGGAGTCTTTTATTTGTTGTTTATCATCGATGAATTTAGAATTGTACGATGAATGGAAAGATACAGAAGCAGTGAAATTAGCGATTTTCTTTTTGGATGCAGTTTTACAAGAATTTATAGAAAAAACAGAAGGAAACCATTATTTGGCTTCGGCACATCGATTTGCAAAACGTCATAGAGCATTAGGTTTAGGCGTTTTGGGTTGGCATTCTTATTTGCAAAAAAACATGATCCCATTCGAAGGTTTGGAAGCGAAAATGTTGACCAACGAGATATTTAGAGACATCAAAGAAAAAGCAGATAAAGCTTCAGAAGATTTGGCGAGAATTTACGGAGAACCAGAATTATTGAAAGGTTATGGTCGAAGAAATACAACAACTATGGCAATTGCTCCAACAACTTCTTCTTCAGCAATTCTTGGACAAACTTCACCTGGAATTGAACCATTTGCTTCGAATTATTACAAAGCCGGATTGTCCAAAGGAAATTTCATTAGAAAAAATAAATATTTGACTCAGTTGCTTCAAGAAAAAGGAATGGACAATGAAGAAACTTGGAGAAGTATCATGTTGAGTGCAGGAAGTGTTCAGCAATTAGAAGGTCTTACTGATCATGAGAAAGCAGTATTTAAGACTTTTAGAGAAATTAGTCAGTTGGAAATTATTCAACAAGCATCCATCAGACAAAAATACATCGACCAAGCGCAGAGTCTAAATCTAAATATTCCAGCAGAATTGCCGGTCAAAGAAGTAAATAAATTGATGATAGAAGCATGGAAATTGGGCATCAAAACTCTTTATTATCAACGCAGTCAGAGCGTTTCCAAGGAGTTGGTAACCAGTTTGGTGTCATGTGTTAGTTGCGAAGGCTAATTTTATAACATATTTCAAATTAAAAGCCATGATTGTTTTTAATCATGGCTTTTCTCATATTTGTAGGTATTGGAATAGTATTTGTAGTTTAGTGGTCTAGGGAAAAGTACAAAAAACATTTCAAGTGAAACATATTCTATCTATTGTGGTGATATTGTCTGTAATTTCGTGCAATACACTGAATAACGAAAGTGTTCTTTATTCAGGAACTTTGAATTTTGCAGAAAGTTCACCCATGATTAATCAACATGGAAAAACAGTTTTAGAAAGATTTGATGCGCCTTTAGGGTATAACAGAGTGAGAGTTCCACAAGATGGTTTTGAATCTTATTTAAGAAGTTTGCCGCTCAAGCCCAATGGATCTTTGGTTAAATATTACAATGGAGAAAGCAAGCCCAATGATAATATTTATGTGTCAGTGGTAGATTTACCGATTTCTGAAAGTAATTTGCAAATTTCAACCAATGCGGTGATGAGATTGATTTCAGAATACTTGTACAAACAACAACAGTACGATAAAATAGCTTTTCATACGGACAACGAAAAATTGAGTTTTGTAGAATTTTCTGGTGAAGATTATTCCCAAAAACAATTCAATCAATACATCGATTTCGTCATGGAGAGAATATCGACTCCAAGTTTCTGCTCTGACCTAAAAAAAGTTTCGTTAAACGATATTAAAATCGGTGATATTTTTGTTCAAAATTCAGTGCCTTATGGACATGCAGTTATAGTTGTTGATTTGGTTGAAAATAATAAAGGTGAAAAATTAATTCTCTTGGCACAGTCCTTTCAACCAGCGCAAGACATACAAATAATTACCAATCCCAACAGAGAAGATCTAAGTCCTTGGTACGAAGTCAAAGAAGGGGAGTTGTTGACGCCGGAATGGCGTTTTATGACTTCAGATTTGATGCGTTTCAAATTTTTAGCACCTTAAGCCTTCTTCAAAAAGATTTATTCAGTAAATTTGTGACTTATTCAAGTCAAAATGAGAAATCTAATTCTATTTTTTAGTTTCGCCTTTGTACTGCTTTCTTGCAATCATTCAAAAGTAGTAACTACAGAGAACTTATATGGTGAATACGATGTACTTTTACTTTCAGAGTTTGGAGGAAGTGGATTTGATGAAATTCAAATTTTGAATTCTAAACAAGAATTCTATACACTTTGGGAAGAACTGATGGGACAGTCAGCCGATGAGGCACCTTCTTTTGATGTTGACAAGGAAATGATCATTGTAAAAAGTTTTAAGAGCAATAGAACAGGTGGATCTGAATATGAAGTTCGTGAACTTGTTCAAAAAAACAATACAATAAAAGTTTATTATTCGGTTGATTCACCAAGTGAAATTGCAACTCAAGTAATCACCAATCCAGTGATTATTATCAAATCACAAAAAATTAATAATCCAAACATAGAGTTTATTCTTCAAATTGATTAGCATAAATTAGAAACACAGAATAAATAATGAAGAGAATATATTTAGATCATGCAGCAACAACTCCAATGCATGAAGAAGTTATTGAGGAAATGACAAAATGTATGCGTGAGGTTTATGGAAATCCTTCATCGACCCATGTTTTTGGTAGAGAAGCAAAAGCTAAAATGGAGTTGTCCAGGAAAAAGATAGCTGATCTTTTAAATGTTTCACCCGCTGAAATTATTTTTACTTCCTGTGGAACTGAAGCCAACAACTTGATTATTCGTTCATGCGTTCATTATTTAGGTGTTGAACGAATTATTTCATCAGAATTAGAGCACAAATGTGTGAAGGAAACTTCGCTTGAAATGTCTAAAGCTCATGGAGTTGAATTGGTATATGTTAAAACCAATTCCATGGGAGAAATCGATTATCAGGATTTAGAAGATAAATTGAAATCTTCAGATAAAAAGACTTTAGTTACGCTCATGCATGCCAACAATGAAATTGGAAATTTGTTAGATATAAATAAAGTTCAACAATTGTGCGAAGAAGTTGGCGCACTCTTTCATTCGGATACCGTACAAACCTTAGGTCATTATGATATGGACTTCAAGGAGATGAAATTGGATTTCGCTTCATGCAGTGCACATAAATTTCATGGCCCAAAAGGAATCGGATTTGCTTACATCAAAAAATCAACGGGTTTCCATCCGCAAATTACTGGTGGAGGACAAGAAAAAGGTTTGAGATCTGGAACTGAAAATGTTTATGGAGTAGTCGGATTGGCCAAATCATTCGAAATGGCAATTAATGATTTAGAAAAAAATAAATCTCAAATCGAAGATTTAAAACTTCATACAATTAATAAACTAAAGGAAGAAATTCCAGGCGTAGAATTCAACGGAAATTCTGCCGATTTTGATAAAAGTTTATACACTTTGCTCAATGTGAGATTGCCTTTTTATGATGCATTGATCGGTTTCGAATTGGAATTGAGAGGTGTAGCTGTTTCTCAAGGAAGTGCTTGTAGTTCAGGAGCTTCTAAGGTTTCTGATGTGATTCAATCTTTGATGACAGAAGAAGAAATCAACACTACCACTCCTCTGAGAATTTCATTTAGCACTTATAATACCAAAGAAGAAATCGACACTTTTGTAAATGTTCTAAAAGGCATTTGTAAAAAGCATTTAGCAGTGAGTCAATGAATTGGTTGGATTTAATCGTAATTGGGTCGATAGGCATTGGACTATTGTTAGGTTTTCGTCGTGGATTTATAAAATCGATCACAGGCTTTATCGGTATAGGAATTGCGATTTGGTTTGGATTTAATTTTTCAAATTTACTCGAAACTTATGTGGCTCAATATGAAATCGACAACGAAAGTATAGTCAGATTAATATCATTGATACTCACAATTTTTTTAGTTTATTTAGCGATTAAATTAATTGGCAGGGTTTTGCATACTGTGGTTCACGCAGTAGGTCTTGGCATTTTCAATAGGTTGGGAGGAGCTTTTTTCAATGGATTACTTTATTTATTGATTTTTAGTGCATTGTTTTATTATCTCGATCCATTTTTGAAAGACATGATAGATGAGCATACCTTGGAGGAAAGTGTGACTAAACCCTATTTAATGGAAGTTGTTGAAATGCTAAAAGTTAGTTTAGTATAGATTTGACAATTAATATTATATTTGAAATCAAATAAAAAAATATAAGAGATGGATTTTCAATTATCAGAAGAACATTTAATGATACAACAAGCCGCAAGAGATTTTGCGCAAAATGAATTATTGCCTGGAGTAATCGAAAGAGACGAAAAACAAGAATTCCCAGCAGAACAAATTAAAAAAATGGGTGAACTTGGATTCTTAGGAATGATGGTTGACCCGAAGTATGGTGGAGGAGGAATGGATACCATTTCTTATGTTTTAGCAATGGAGGAAATCTCAAAAGTTGATGCTTCTTGTTCGGTTGTAATGTCTGTGAACAACTCTTTGGTTTGTTGGGGTTTAGAAAAATTTGGAACAGAAGAACAAAAACAAAAATATTTAACAAAATTAGCCACTGGTGAAATCATCGGTGCTTTCTGTTTGTCAGAACCTGAAGCTGGATCGGACGCGACTTCGCAAAGAACGACAGCCGAAGACAAAGGCGACTATTATTTATTGAACGGTACTAAAAACTGGATTACTAACGGTAGTTCAGCTTCTGTTTATTTAGTGATGGCTCAAACGGATGTTGAAAAAGGTCATAGAGGAATCAATTGTTTGATTGTTGAAAAAGGAATGGAAGGTTTTCAAATTGGACCTAAGGAAAATAAATTAGGTATTCGTGGTTCTGATACTCATTCATTGATGTTCACAGATGTGAAAGTTCCAAAAGAAAACAGAATTGGTGAAGATGGATTCGGTTTTAAATTTGCTATGCAAACGCTTTCTGGTGGTCGTATAGGCATTGCTTCTCAAGCTTTGGGAATCGCAAGTGGAGCTATGGAATTGGCAGTTAAATATTCTAAAGAAAGAAAAGCATTCGGCAAACCGATTTCAGAACATCAAGCAATCGCATTTAAATTGGCCGATATGGCAACGGAAATCGATGCAGCAAGATTTTTGTGCTTGCATGCAGCTTGGTTAAAAGATCAAGGAAAAAATTTCGATAAAGAAGGAGCTATGGCTAAATTGTTTGCATCTAAAGTAGCTATGGATGCAACTGTTGAAGCCGTTCAAATTCATGGTGGGTATGGTTATGTGAAGGATTATCACGTAGAAAGATTGATGCGCGATGCGAAAATCACTCAGATTTACGAAGGAACTTCAGAAATCCAAAAAATTGTAATTTCACGTTCAGTTCTTAAAGATTGATACAAATAAAATATTCATTGAAAACCGCTTCAATCGAAGCGGTTTTTTTGTTGACATAGATTATGAATTGGGAACTATCGTAATCAAAAAAAGTCGTAAATTCATCGCAAAACAAAAACAATGTTCGCCGAGATTAAAGAATATTTCAAAGAAAAAGGTGTGGAATTGACTTCAGAAGTCGAATCATTGATCGATTCGAGTTTAGAAAGAAAAAGTTATAAAAAGAACGACTATCTTCTAAGAGAAGGCGAAACTTGTAGCCATATATTTTTTGTGGCCAAAGGTCTATTGAGATCTTATACATTGGATGAAAGTGGTAAAGAACATTTGTTGCAATTTGCTCCTGAAAATTGGTTGATTTCAGATCGATCAAGCACTTTATTTGACGGGAAATCTGATTTGTACATCGATGCGATTGAAGACACAGATGTAATTTTGTTGCCCTCAGATTTTTTAGAGCAATTAGGGATTTATAGTCCGAGTTTTCAGCGGTTCAATATGTTTGCTCTGAACAATCATATCCGACATTTACACAATCGAATCAATTTGTTAATCAGTTCATCGGCAGAAGTTCGTTATTTGGATTTCATTAAATTATATCCAAATATCATCGCAAGAGTACCACAATGGATGATTGCTTCCTATTTAGGAATTACACCAGAATCTTTGAGTCGCGTGAGAAAAGAACTCGCGAAAAAAAGCTTCAAACCCAATTAAAGCTTAAGATTTAATTAACGAAAAAACGAATAGAATTCCTCTATATTTTCTTAACTTTATAAGTATTAAAAAAATATAAAGTTATGTCAAATGTAGATTTAGTAATCGCTGAAAGAGCAGCCGATATTGGAAATTTTATAGTGGGCAGATTATTGCCTTTTCGTCAAAAAAGAACAGTCGGTCCTTTTGCATTTATTGATCATATGGGTCCAGCAGCTTTAAAAAGTTATCAAAATTTAGACGTCGGACCTCATCCACACATCGGTTTATCGACTTTGACATACTTATTCGAAGGTGCCATTATGCATAGAGATAGCTTGGGCACTGAAATTGAAATTCAGCCGGGAGCGGTAAATTGGATGACAGCTGGTAAAGGAGTTGTACATTCGGAAAGAACACCAGAATACTTAAGAAATACAGATAAAAATTTACATGGTTTACAAATTTGGGTAGCACTTCCCAAAGAATTGGAACAAATGGATCCGAGTTTTCATCATATCAATGAAGATGAAATTCCTTCTTGGGAAGACGGTGATTTGTCATTTAAATTAATTGCAGGTGAAGCTTTGGGCAGAAAATCGCCAGTTCCAGTTTATAGTAAATTGTATTTCATCGAAATTAAATCCAAAAATCGAGCGAGAGTTAAAATCGGAGCTGAACTGTTTGGTGAAAGTGCTTTGTACATTTTAGAAGGAAGTGTAATTGAAGGAGAACATATTTATGAACCTAAACAAATTCTAATTGCAAAAGATGCAAGTCTATGTGAATTTGAAATGGCTGAGAATTCGACCATCTATATATTCGGAGGAGAAGCTTTTCCAGAAGAAAGAATTATCTATTGGAATTTTGTAGCAACGAATAAGGAATTGATCGAACAAGCAAAAAAGAATTGGAGAGAACAAAACCTTCCTAAAATTGAAGGAGAAACAGGTTATGTGCCTTTACCGCCTGAAAATCCGAGAGTAAAATTGAAATGACTTTCAATTCAATCTAATAAAAAAAACATAAAAATATGAGCAATCTATCGAAAGCAACCATCAGTGTTGAAAAATACAGAACTCTAATTGAAACAGATGATCATCACTTTATAGTAGATGAACCTTTGGATTTGGGCGGGGGAGATTTAGGACCGAATCCAGGTGAATTATTATCGGCTGCATTGGCTGCATGTACAACGATTACAATTAAAATGTATGCCGAAAGAAAAGAGTGGAAATTGGATGAAGTTAAAGTAGAAGTTGATTATAAAAGAGATTCGGAAACCAATACGACTAAATTTACCAAGAAAGTTGAAATCATTGGCGATTTAAAAGAAGAAGAAATTCAAAGATTGTATGAAATTTCAGCTCGTTGCCCGATTCATAGAACTTTAGAAAATCCCATCGAAATAGAAAGTGAATTAATTTAAATATGAATATTATGGAAATTAAAAGAAAAGACGATGGGAAAAAAGGTTCGTTTGCTTTGATGGACAAAGAGAAACAAGTTGGTAAACTGGAATATGTTTGGGCAGGTGAGGAAAAATTTATCATCGAACATACAGAAGTCGATAGTGAATATGGAGGTCAAGGTTTGGGAAGAGAATTGGTGATGGCAGCTGTGGATTTCGCTCGACAAGAAAATGTGAAAATCATCCCACTTTGTCCTTATGCAAAAAGAGTTTTCGAAAAATCGTCCGAAATTAGCGACGTTCTTTCTTCTTAATTCAATCAGAAGTCAAATCAATTTCCTACTTTTGATGGTATGAAAAAATTAGGTTTTATTATTGCTTCAATTTTTTGGACCCATATAATGCTTGCTCAAAAGTACCAAGAAGTATTGCCACCAGAAAACATCAAAACCATTCAACTGTTTAATCCTCAGACCAATGATCATACACCTGTTATTCGAATGGGTGATGAATATTTGATTTTGTCTTTTGATGATTTTGAAACTGGATTTAAAGAATACAATTATAAAATCGAACATTACAATGCCGATTGGACACCTTCAGGAATTTTTCAATCGGAATTTTTAGATGGATATGGTTCCAATTATATCCGAGATTATCAAAACTCTTTCAATACTTATCAGAATTACACCAACTATCGACTGATACTTCCTAACCAAGATATGCGATTGAAATTGCCTGGAAATTATGTGGTTAAAGTTTATCTGAACGACGAAAATCAACCAATTTTTACCAGGAGATTTGCTGTATATGAAGATAGGAATGTAAGTGTCGGACTTCAATTTGAGAGAGCAATTGGTTCCGGTGATTTGAACCAAAGAATCAGTGCAGTTGTGAATAGTTCGAATGTAAATTTAACAGAAACACCTGACGGAGCCAATTTATTCATTATGAAAAATGGTAATTGGGAAGATAATTTACTTTTGAACAAACCATCTTTCATGAATCCCACTCAATTGACTTTTAGAAATCAAAAATATTTATTTGAAGGAAATAGTGAATATTTATGGTTTGATACGAAAAATACGGACGTAGCCGCACTTTCGACCGAGAGAATTTTCAAAGATGAATTTTTATATCATGCAGTTTTGAGGCCGGATTTCCCGAGAGGGAATTTAGGTTATTTTGATGAAAGTGATGTAAATGGAGCATTTTATGTGCGAAATGTGAAGTTAATGGATCAAAACAGATCAAATTCAGAAGCAGATTATGTTTGGGTTCATTTTGCAATGGAAGAATTTGACGATAAAGGAGGAACTCAGGAATTGTATATAGTTGGAGCTTTCAATAATTGGCAACTTTCACCTGAATATCGTTTTCAATTATCATCTGCGAATTATTGGGAACTTGCAGCTTTGTTGAAACAAGGTTATTATAACTATCAATATGCGGTTTATGACACTATCACTCAGCAGGTAAGTTATTCTGCTGTGAATGGAAGTTTTTGGCAAACTGAGAACTATTACCAAGCACTTTTCTATTATCGACCTTGGGGAGTGCGATATGATATTTTGATTGGTTATGGGGAATTAAATACACGTAATTAGGCAGATTTTTTTCAAATAAGAATCGAATCAATAGTCATTTATAAAGCCCGTTTTTAGTAAGATATTTACATTCAAAGACTGAATAAATTCGTAAATTTGTGAATCTAAATTTTTAATAATCAAAAATAAAATAAATCATGCCAAAAGGAATTTATCAAGTACCCTTTGCGGTAAACGAAGAAGTTTTATCGTATGCACCAGGTACAGCTGAACGCGAAGAATTACTTTCTACTTATAAAAAAATGTACAATGAAACGATTGAGATCCCACAATACATTGGAGATAAAATCGTTAAAAGTGGGAATAAAGTTGCGATTCATCCACCTCATGATCATAAACACACGGTTGGATATTATCATGCAGGAACAGCAGATGATGTCAGAGCTGCAATTGATGCGGCATTGGCAGCAAGAACGGATTGGGCGAATATGTCATGGGAAAATCGTGCAGCAATTTTTCTAAAAGCAGCGGATTTGATTGCCGGTCCTTACCGAGCAAAAATCAATGCAGCAACTATGATTGGACAATCAAAAACTGCATTTCAAGCCGAAATTGATTCAGCATGTGAATTGATTGATTTCTTGAGGTTCAATGTTGAATATATGACCCAAATTTATGCGGATCAACCAATTTCTTCAGAAGGAGTTTGGAACAGAGTCGAGTACAGACCATTGGAAGGATTTACTTTCGCAATTACACCATTCAACTTTACAGCGATTGCAGGTAACTTACCTTCTTCTATGGCGTTGATGGGCAATGTTGTAGTTTGGAAACCTTCTGCAACTCAAGTTTATTCGGCCCAAGTAATTATGGAAGTATTTAGAGAGGCGGGATTGCCAGACGGAGTAATCAATATGATTTTAACTGATGGGGCAGAGACAGCAAAAATATGTATAGAGCACCCAGATTTTGCAGGTGTTCATTTCACTGGTTCAACCAATGTATTCAATTCGATTTGGAAACAAATTGGAGACAACATCCATAATCATAAAACTTATCCAAGAATCGTAGGTGAAACTGGAGGGAAAGACTTTGTGATTGCTCACGAATCAGCTTGCGCAAAAGAAGTAGCAACAGCTTTGATCAGAGGTGCATTTGAATTCCAAGGTCAAAAATGTTCTGCCGCTTCAAGAGCTTATATTCCAAAAAATCTTTGGGAAGAAGTGAAATCAGAAATGAAAACAGCTTTGGATTCAATCACTATGGGTTCACCTGAAGATTTCTCAAATTTTGTAACAGCTGTAATTGACGCTAAATCTTTCGAAAAATGTAAAGGTTACATCGAAAGAGCACAAGCTTCTTCAGA